>DAOVVQ010000156.1 GCA_030637065.1 Planctomycetota bacterium | reverse complement strand
TATAGTTAATGCCACAATAATGATCGGACACAGAGACGCTTTCTTCATCACCTTACCCCCTTGGATCTGTCACCCCGTGATTTGATTTTGCGGCAAAAACTTCGCGAATCGCTCAATGCAGAGATTTTGCCACCCCCTTGATGATAGTAATTGTAGCACAAATCGCCCCCAAACTCAAGCAAAACGGCCCGTAAACGGCCATTTGGGCAATAAATCCGGCTTTTATGCGGGGCAGTGAGGGCTTTATGGGACCGGCGAAGATGTTTTTTTTCGCTGAAAAATTTGCATGTTTTGATTTTATTATTATGTAATAAAATGCCGCAGTCGGGCGACTTTATACACAGAGGACCGCGGAACCAGGGCCGATAATACGCCTCTTGCTGTTGCAAGATGGGCGAAAAGACGTGTTTTTGGCTGAAAATCCATCTGTGGTGCGAAAGTAGTGCAGGATCGGGCCAAAGTTGACGAATCAGGTATCATTATGGTACACTAACAAATGGTGGTGCAGGCTTGGCAGTAAAATGGCGAGGGCCTGCTATTTAAGGGAGGAACAGGTTGTGATGAATTCAAAAGCATTGGTCGCACTCATTTCGTTTGCATTTCTGGCGGCATTGTCCGGTTCGGTAATGGCGGCATCGGGCTATATCGTGGTCGATACCAACCAGCAGTTCTGCTACGACGAGATTGCCGACATGAACTGTCCTGTAGTCGGTCAGCCCTTTTACGGACAGGATTCTCAGTATGACGGTTCGCAGATGTACTATCAGGATAACGGCGACGGTACGGTGACGGACCTTCAAACAGGCCTGATGTGGCAGCAGACGCCGGACCCCAACAAGTTCACATTTGCAGATGCCGTTGCCGGCGGGGCGACGTTTAATTTCGCAGGGCATACTGACTGGCGGCTGCCGACGATCAAAGAACTTTATTCGCTGATGGATTTCAGCGGCAGCAGCTTCGTCGACGCTGCCAGTTCCGTTCCTTATATCAACACGGACTATTTCGACTTCGAGTATGGCGATACCAGTGCCGGTGAGCGTTTCATCGACGCTCAGTACTGGTCGAGCACCGAATATGTCGGCACGACCATGAACGGCAACGCGACGGCGTTTGGCGTTAATTTCGCCGACGGTCGTATTAAGGGTTATCCGTCTGAGTTCGTGCCGAACCCGAGCGGCGGGTTTACCAAGACGGCCTTTGTTCGCTACGTTCGCGGTAATACGGACTACGGCGTCAACAAGTTCGTCGATAACGGCGACGGCACTATTACCGACCTTGCAACCGGGCTGATGTGGCAGCAGGGCGACAGCACGCCGATGAACTGGCAGGGGGCTTTGGCCTATGCCGAGGGGCTTTCTCTGGCTGGCCATGACGACTGGCGTCTGCCCAATGCCAAGGAGTTGCAGAGTATCGTCGACTATACGCGTGCTCCCGATGCGGTTAGCCCTGCTCCGCAGGGCCCGGCTATCGATCCTGTCTTTACGGTTACTGAGACGGAGTCGTTTTATTGGGCTGGTACCACTCATCTGGACGGTCCGAATGCGCGATGGGCAGTTTATGTCTGCTTCGGGCAGGCGTTCGGATGGATGGAACAGCCGCCGGGATCGAGCAACTATACGCTGCTTAATGTTCACGGTGCAGGCGCTCAGCGCAGCGATCCAAAGAGCGGCGATCCGGGCGATTGGCCCAATGGCCACGGCCCGCAGGGCGATGTTGTGCGGATCAATAACTACGTGCGATGTGTTCGCGGCCAGTCGACGCAGTATTGTCAGGGCATGGTGACAGGCGGCGACCGCGATATTGACTGCGATGTCGATGATGCCGATGTGCGGCTTTTTGCAGGCGACTGGCTCGATACCGACTGCGGTCTTTGCTCGGGCGCAGACCTTACCGGTGATGAAGAGGTCGGCATTGAGGACCTGGCGGTCGTGTCGGAGAACTATCAGCGGCAGGGCGATTTCACCAATCTTGTGATGCTTGTCGCCGACGATATGGGCTGGGCCGATGTCGGTTATCGCCCCAGCATTATTCAAACGCCGAATATCGACAGCCTGACGACCGACGGCGTTACGCTGAACTATTACTATTCGTTCCCGATCTGCGGGCCTTCGCGGGTTGCCCTGATGACGGGCAGGTCGCCGACCCGGCTTGGCAGGACTGGCAATATTCTGGGCGGCGACGGCCTTGACCTTGATGAGCACCTTATGCCGGAGAGTTTTAAGGCTGCGGGATTCCAGACGTGGTGTCTGGGTAAGTGGCATCTGGGAGATGCGGACGAGCGGTATTATCCGCATAACCGTGGCTTCGACCATTTCTACGGACACTTGGGCGGCTCGATCAAGCCTTATACGCATACCATTGGCCCAGCCGACCGGCTCGACTGGCAGAGGAACGGCATCGATGTGATCGAGCCCGGATATTCTCCCGACCTGCTGGCGGCGGAGGCGGTGTCGCTTCTGCGAAACCGCGACAGGTCAAGGCCGGTGATGCTCTATCTGCCATTCCATCTTGTGCATACTCCACTGGAGGCACCTCAGACGCTGATCGACAAGTACACAGCCCTTGGCATAATCGATATCGACAGGGCAACCTACGCGGCGATGGCTGAGTCGCTCGATATAGCGATGGGCGTCGTTCTCCAGGAAATAGACGACCAGGGAATGCGGGACAGCACGCTCGTTGTGTTTATCAGTGATAACGGCGGTAATGAGAGGGACGGCGGTGCGAGTAACGATCCATTGCGGGGCGCGAAGAATTCCGTCTGGGAAGGCGGGATACGGGTGCCCGGTGCGATGCGTTGGCCCGGTGTGCTTACGCCCGGTACGACCAGTAACCAGACGATCTCGATAATGGATATGTTCCCGACGCTGACCGCGGCGCTGGGTGTTGTGCCGCAGAATGTCAGGCCCTTCGACGGCAATAATCGCTGGACCCAGATCCGTGACGGTCTGGAAGTTCAGCCGGAGGCACTTGTCATCCAGCGGCAGGATATCGCCATATTTGACGGCCAGTGGAAGATGGTCGCACTGGACACCGGCATAAATCGCCTGTTCGACATTCGGAATTCGCCAAACGAGTTGATCCCGAAGCAGGATGTCGCAGACGACTATCCCGCTGTAGTTACCGACCTCGAGGCGAAGATACAGGCAATGCTCGACACGGCGCCATAAGAAGCCATTACGCCAGACCACTCAATGCATTCGCCTCTCAATTGGGTGGCAGCGTGTTTGGCGGAGCCAAACCGATGGTGGGCGCCACTGTGCATACGCCCATCGGTTTGCTGCGCAAACACGCTGCCACCCTTGCTTCGCCCTGAAACACACTGCAAGCACAAGCATGGCACCGAGCGCATTATCAAGATGGGACTGGTATTAACCTGCGACTATTGCTTTAGCAGGAAGAGTGCGTCGATGGGGGCGAGGGTTACGCTGCCTCGAACGGGCTGGCCGTTGTTTGTTTTTGTGTCCTGTTTCGAGGTTGCCTGGAGGCGGCGTAATTTCATGCCGGGGAAGAGTTCCTGCAAATCGAACGTGTAGTTGTGGTGCGATGGATTTGCGAGGATGACTCCGTTTTCAAATTCGCGTGCCATAGCGTCGGCGGCTGAGTGGACGGTAACGTTCGAGATGGTCAGGGCCGCGGAGGTTTCGGCGATGAAATTCAGCAGCGGCTTTTGTTCCGCCACGTCGCGGAAATAGAACACAGCGCGAAAGGGTTCTTTTCCGGCAAAGGTCATTATTCCGGGGACCTCTTCGCCTTTGCCCGGGGCGGGATAGAGTACAGGTGGGCTGTCCAGTGAGACCCTTATCAGCCGGGCTGAGTGTTGGCCCATGTCGGGCAGCGGCGCCGATTCGAGGGTGCAGAATACGAGCAGATCGCCGTGATGCTCTTTGGGGATCGCGAAAGTGAATTTCATGTCGGATGTTTGGTCTTTTCCTTTGATGACAAGGCTCTTGTCGCGAACGTTCCGTTGAATCGTGCAGTTGTGCCCGTTCCAATGTGCGGCGAAATCCGCGGTCATCCTGTGTCCTGCCCCTTTCAGGATGTCAGGTGCATGTGCTCCGATGCGTATCAGGGGTCCTTTTACTTCTCCGAGCCAGTTCTTTTTGTGTAGTGTTCCGCCTAATACCTCGTCCCATGTCGCGGCTGGGTTGTCTGGGGATGGTTCGATGTTGTGTTCGCCGGGTACGATGGCGGCGTCTGTCAGCGGGCCTGCGGCGAGAACGAGCCGCTTGGTGCTAAACGGCGTGTCGCAATGGTCGTTTTCCGTCATGACATGCTTGTGGACGACGTAATTGAATCTCGGGTTGGCTGAGTTTTGCTGCCAGAAGAGCAGGCGGTTCATCGCGCCGGAGAAGTCTTTGATCTGCGGGTCGTGGTGAGACGGAAAGCCCTCGCTCTCCATTCCATTGAGGATGCCGAACGCCCGCTGATTTTGGGAGCTTTGCCCATCGGATAGGATCAGTTTTTCCGGCCCTAAGACTTTTCGCAGGTTCTTGTAGAAATCGATGACGCCGAGCCCGTAGACGTTCTTTCCGTCTATGACCGCGTCATCGGCTTTTCCGTCGGCGTCGATGTCGATCCTTCGCCTTTTCTGGTTTCGGTATTTGTGCGGCAGATGAAACGAGACATCGAAGGTCACGCCGTCAAAGCCTTCGCAGTATCCTCCCTCGGCGAACCATTCGCCAAGTTCGGCAAGCAGTATGTCGGAACAATTGCGTCCCTGCGTATCTCGCGGGCATTGGGTCGAATAGTTGTACATCCATCTGAGGTTTTTTCCCGTTCTCGGGGCGAACCGGACAGCTAAGGGTGCGATATAGGCCCTGCCTTTGCCAAAGGCCAGCGGCGTTGTGCCGTATTGTGCCCGTTTTACACGGATGGTCCCCGCTTTGGTATCGGCGTGTAGCAGTTTGACGTATTCGGCTTTGTCCCAGTTCGGTTTTCCATCGGCGCCGAGCTGGCAGATGCAGATGTCGTCGGTTTCAGTCTTGTCGAAGCCGAAGGATGTATTGAAATCGGTGGCATTCTTGACCTTGATGACGGATTCGTCGCCATCGGCGCTGATCGCCTCCAGGGCGACGGAGCCTTCGTAATAGAGCCAGTGTCCGGGCCAATAGCGGTTGATCTCAAATGCGGAATCTCTTGCGGCATGGTTGTAGTGTAGGATGACGAGTTGATCGGGATGGCTTTGCTTGAGCGTTTTCATATAGGGCGAGACATAGAAGCGGACAGCCTCCTCGTCGATGCACTTGCCGATGACGCCGTTTAGCTGCGAATAATGCCGAACCCAATCGCTCATCTTCGGTATCTGATATCTGGCGACGGTTTCCGGACGGCGAAAATACAGTGCGTATGGGTGCTGCATGGGCAGAAATTGCTCGGCTGGGCATGTGGAAGCGGCGAGTAGGGCGAGTAAGGTGATGTAAATATTATTTTTCATTTTTGGTTCGACTCCTGAAAAGTTGGTACGGCAAAAGCGGGTACAGGTACAACCTGCCTTTCCACCTTTGCCAAGGCTACGGTGAGACAGGTCGGCAGAACGGTACCGGTCCCCGTTTTTGCTGCTGTGTGACTCCCTGAAATTGGGTTTGAATTGGGTTTGTTTTTCTTAACATTTGCTTAATATTTGTTGGTTTATTCATTGTAAGGCCTTGCTGTGACTGGGTTTAGATATGTTAAGTAAATGTTAAGATTGGGTTTGTTTGTTCAAATAGGGGGGTCGGCGATAAATCTGGGTTTCCACTATGTTCCAGCTTCCACTGCATTCCAGCTTTTTTGGTGGTTGGCATTGTTTTAGCCCCTTTGTAATTTACGATTTACTACTGACTATTTATTATTTAGTTGTTAGATGTTTATAATACATGGGGTTTGGTTTTGTGTCAAGATGTTTTTTAATTTTTTTTAGACGGGCTTAACGGGATTTGGTGGAGTTTTTCTATTTAAATAGTTCCTTCCGCTTCGGTCGGGATGACGCCGACGGTGCGGCGTCATTTTTTGAACCACGAAGAGCCTGCCCTGAGCCTGCCGAACAGGACGCGACAGGTCCGTCTTCGCTCCGCTTCGCCGCGACAGGGGGGAAGCGGAGGAAATGGGCGGGGAAACTTTGTATAATTTTTGACCAAAGTTTGCCAGAGGTGGCGCTAAATGCGCAGATGTTTGCAAAAGTGCGCAAATATGAACCAAAACGAGCGGCAAAAACGCGGCGTTTTTGATTTTAGATTTGATATTGTATATTTTAGATTTCAAAAGGGTTTAGCCACAGAGCCCGCAGAGGACTCAGAGAGAGGCAGAAAAGTGGTGGTGAAAAATTGACAAAAGTACGCCAAAGGTGGAGGTAAATGGGCACAAATTGACGTTTCTTTGCATTTCTGGGGCTAAGTACGCAGATATTGACGTTTCTTTGCATTTCTGGTGAAAAGTGCGCAAATCTGAACAAATGTGCGTAAATATGAGCAAAAATGAGCGGTAAAAGATGCGGCAAAGCCGCGACTGTTGGCTTCTTTGCGGGTGGTTTGTGGCATTTGGTGGAATTCTTCTATTTAAACAATTCCCTCCGCTCGCTTCGCTCGGTCGGGATGACACCAAACGTGCGGCGTCATTTTTCTTGTATGCAGGGGTTTTGGGGGGTATGATTTACTTTCAAGGCGAACGTGAATCGGAAAAAGTACCGGATACCTTTAATTTGCCCTCTTGTAGTAAATGTGAGCGACAATTGCCAAAAAGCTGATATACATTTAGATAGTTTTTTAATTATTATGGAGGCCTAAAATGGTTCAGGAGAATATCATACATTCTAATTGTTGGTTTGCATATTTCGATCAGCTTGGCTTCAAACACAACATATTGCAGTTTTTAAAATCTTCCCAAAACGATCTCGATAAATTTGTTTACGCAGAATACCAACCCATATTAGATAGCATAGAATGCGCGCTTAAGACGTACCAAGGCAAAATTATACCTTGGTGGTTCTCTGATACATTCCTGTTTTTTAGCACAGATGGGTCAAGCCAGTCGTTTGCAAGCTTAGAGTTAGCTGTTCGGGATTTCTTGACCAGGATTACATCGAAAAGGCTTCCGTTCAGAGGTGCTATTTCTTACGGAGAATCGTATGCTGACATGGAAAATAAAATTCTGGTCAGCCAAGCTTTGATTGAGGCACATGAATACGCTGAAAAGCAGAATTGGATAGGACTGGTACTGACTCCCTCAGCACGCAAACAACTTAAGAATGCAGCACCTGAGCTTTCGGATGGGTGGTTACACTGTTGGGACTATGATGTACCTATATACGTTGACTCTACTAAAAAAGAAGTGGGTACTGAAAAGCTGTTGGTTCCCGACATAAGTAGGTATTCGGACAGCCAAGAATCTATTGAACAAATGCGGAAAGAAATGGAAAACAAGTCTGATATCCAAGACAGAGAAGGCATCAGAGTGAAATATGCCAACACTATAAAGTTTTTTAGCTGGTGTAAAAACAAACGAAATGGCTTAAGAAACTAGGACAGTCACCTATTAGAGCGAATTAGATGTACCTTTAATTCACTAAAGAAGCCTGAAAAAACGGTTCTATAGGGAGTTTCACGAAAGGTCCTTTTATGAAAAATTTACTTATACGCTTGGCTCTTTTGTCGCATACAATTTTATGGCTGCATCCTCCTGTATTGATAATTCTATTTGTCCTTTTTTCCATCCTGAGGTTATGTGGCATAATAGTCTCTTGGTGGCCCGCAGGATGGGCCTTGTTTGGGGTTGTTTTTTTCATAATATGGATTCGAGTGTATGACACTTGGCTAAACCGAATAATTCAATCGCAGAATAAGAATGCAGATGACCATAGCTTAAAGAAACTTGAGGAGTTGGCGAATCGAGTAGTGCAAGACAGAAAAGAATGGGACAACCCTACAGAGAAAGACATAATTGAATATTGTTGTGGAGATAAACGACAAGGAGAACGATGAATAAAAAACAACTGAAATGTATGTGGTGTGGAATAGCAGCGGATGTCTTGGTGCTATTCTTTACAGCGATTGCATATTCTGAAGCTAGGAGTGGTGACAAAAGTGAATGCCTATTGATTGGTGCGTTTTTTATTCTCGCTATAACGCTCGTAACTGGTGGTTTGCTTGTTACGTTCAAGGATAATGAGCAGGGGGGGGTGAAGGTAGTGAATAAGATACTACAAAAAGATTGAAACGATGGGGATGGTTTTTCTTTCGCCGCCGTTGGGGCTTTGTTCTGGTTGGGATCGGTTTCCGGGGGCTTGCGGCCCAGGCTATGCTTTGTTTCGCCCTTTCAGGGCTTATTTTTTTGTGGGTTTCTTTTTCCCAGGGCGTTGCCCTGGGCTGTATTGTTTTCGCCCCGTTGGGGCTGTGGAATTTTTCTTTTTTTAGCCATCCACTTCATTCGCTTTGCTCATTCAGTGGCTGGGACCCGGTGTTTTAGTCGATAGTCGTTGGTCTTTAGTCTTTAGTGGTGCGAAGAATCGCACCCTGCGTGGGTTTAACATGCTTGTACAAGTACAAGCATGGCACCGGTCTGGGAGGCTGGGTTTTACACAATTCCATTCGGCTTTGGTCAGGGGTAGGGTTGGGGGTGTGTGGTAATGGGCGGGAAAACGTGGAAATTTGCGTAAATGGGATTTCTTTAGTCCTACTACGTAAAAAAGGCTTGCATTGTGTTGGCTGGCGATTACTTTAGCGTTATGGCTGGTTTTTTCAGGAAAACAATTTGTTGGGGATGGGGTTTGGCCCGGAAGCGTGGGCTTGCGTTCGGTTCGGGGCTGGTGTTTGCGGTGCTGGCCTTTGTTGGCCTTAATATCGCGATGGAGCCGGTTTCTCGTTCGGAGTACTGCGGGACCAATTGCCACGAGATGAACGTTGCCTACCGGACGTGGGAATTGTCGGTTCACGGATCCAACAGGGTCGGTGTCCGCGTCG
>DAOVVQ010000237.1 GCA_030637065.1 Planctomycetota bacterium | reverse complement strand
TTTACGGTAACCAAAAAACGCATTTTGATCCTCGCGATCGCCAGCTATATCGCGCTATGTTAAACCAGCCCTGAACCGGCCAAAAAGCCGGAATAACCAGGGGGGCCTGGAAAACAGCGATTCAGCTATCGACAGCGAAAAAAACAACGCAGGGCCGGTTTTTACCGGCCCTTTTTTTTCGTCCGATAATCCAGCCACCTGCTATCGTCTACCATCACCCAATCGCCCAAATCGTATCGCTACCATAGATGCACTGCCCCCGCCGACTCGCACGCCACACGCTGTTTTCAGTCTGGATTCGATGCGTAATATCTATAGAAATTGTTTGGAATTGACATTTTCCCTCTCGCGTCGTAATCTATCCGGACAGGGGACCTCATGGATAGTATCAGGAGCAAGGAATGATAATAGTTACAGGTGGTGCCGGATTCATTGGCTCGGCAATAGTTGCCGGGCTCAACGCCCGCGGTCTCGACGATATACTCATTGTCGACATCTTAGGCACGGACGAGAAGTGGAAGAATCTGCGGAATCTTCGCTTTGCAGACTACGTCGAGGCTGACGATTTCATCGGGATGCTCGCAGCCGGCGAGATCGACTGGCCCGTCGAGGCCGTCTTTCACCTGGGGGCCTGCTCGGATACCACCGAGGCCGATTGCAGCTACCTCGTCGAAAACAACTACAGCTTCTCCAAGATCTTAGCCAACTGGGCCAAAGAAAAGGACATCCGCTTCATATATGCCTCCAGTGCGGCGACCTACGGCGACGGGGCAAAGGGCTTTAGCGACGACGAAAATCTCTTCGGCGAGCTTGTCCCGCTGAACATGTATGGCTATTCCAAGCTGATGTTCGATATCTGGGCCAAACGTACCGGCCTGCTGGACTCGATGGTGGGCCTTCGATACTTCAACGTCTTCGGGCCCAACGAATATCACAAGGGCAAGATGCGCAGCTTCGTCGTCAAGGCTTTCGAGCAGATCCGCGATAAAGGCAAGGTCGGGCTCTTTAAGTCGTATCGCCCCGACTATGCCGACGGCGGCCAGCAGAGGGATTTTCTCTATATCAGCGACGCCGTCGATATGACGCTGTTTTTCCTCGACAACCCCAAACTCAGCGGGATATACAATCTCGGCACGGGCAAGGCGCGAAACTGGAACGACCTGGTCAAGGCAACGTTCAAAGCCATGGCCCGCGATGTGAAAATCGATTATATCGACATGCCCAACGAGCTTATCGACCAGTATCAGTATTTCACCCAAGCTGATATGAGCAAGATCCGCAAGGCAGGCTACGACAAAGAGCCGATCTCGCTGGAAGAAGCGGTCGAAGATTACGTCAAAAACTACCTGCTGACCGGCAAATACTTAGGCTAACCCAGAGCCATAATACCAATCCCATTAAAAAAAGCACGACAGCCCCTCAGCATGGGTGGCAGCGCGTTTGCGCAGCAAACCGATGGTCGTATGCACTGTGGCACCCACCATCGGTTTGCAATCGCCCATCGGTCCCGATAAATCGGGACACGCTGCCACCCTTACTGCGGATAGCGCATAGGATGGGCCGCTTACGGTTCCGGGATGAATCTCAGGGTTACTTCCATGTCCTTGATCTTAGCGTCGGTTACCCGGATGCGTTTGTCGTAGGCTGGGAATACCGGCTCGAAGGGCTTATTGCTCTCGACTGCCGCTGACAGATTTCTTAGCCACTCCTCGTCGGGCATGCTCTCAAGCTGGGCGTTCATTATGCGGGTAGCCAGCAGCCTGGCAAAGCCGGTAATGTTAAAGGAGCCGGCTTTTACCTTCTCGAGATTCAGTGCCAGGAGCCCGGCGTCATCGAGTTTCGGCTTAGTAATAATGGTGATAACGCTCTTAAGGCCGGAAATATTAACGGTTCCCATTACGACGATGGTCTCCTCGGTAAAAGCGACAGCCGGCCTGGATATGGTCACCTCGCCGAACCGCTGAGGCCAGTCGCCCAGCGCTATGATCTCGTTAAAACCGTCCTGTGGAACAATTATATCGAAGGGCTTGTCGAGCTGGATATTGTTGTGGACGTCGGGGGCGAGTTTGTGGGTCAGGTAGGGACTGACCTGGTTATCCTTGGCTGGCGGTAGCGGCTGATAGCCCGCCGGCGTGTGCAGGACCATCGCAAGGGCCGTCAGCACCGCCGCTATGACGAGCGCAGAGGCGACACACAAGGCCCGCAAGGCTTTCTTTTTCCTCTTTTTTTCGTATCTTCGTTTATTCATGCAGTAATTCCGAATTTGCCTGTTGCCCGGGAAAAGCAATGTGATTATAGTGGGTCGAATCTGGATTTGAGGTGTTTTGTTTTTTCGCCGGTCGATCCGGCATTTATGAAAGGGGTATTGTGATGGCCAGTCATTTTGGAGACCGCCTTTGCCAGGCCGTAAAGAAAAAGAGTACACCGCTGATAGTCGGGCTCGACCCGGTTTACAGCCGCCTTCCGCAGGCGATCAGGGCCCATAGCGAGATGAACGACGAGTTCGACGTCTCAGCCGCGGTCGATGCGATATTCGATTACTGCAGAAAAGTGCTCCGCATTGTCGCCCCGCTGGTCCCAGCGGTCAAAATGAACATCGCGTTTTTCGAGAAGTACCTGTGGGAAGGGGTGGAATGCTATTATTCGCTGATCTCCGAGGCGGAGGCTTTAGGGATCGAGATCATCGGCGATGTCAAACGTGGCGATATCGGTCACACAGCCGAGGCTTACGCCGAAGCCCACCTCACCAATCCTGAGCTTACGGGCCTTGAGGATATAATAACGCCCGATGCGATCACGGTCAACGGTTTTGCCGGCGCCGACGGGATCATCCCTTTCGCCGATGCGGCAAACGAGCAGGGCAAGGGCGTCTTCGTGTGGGTTCGGGCAAGTAACCCGAGCGCCGGCAGGCTCCAGGATTTTCAGGACGCAAGCGGGCGTAAGATGTACGAGCAGTTGGCTGAGATCGTCGGCGAGATATCCAGCCAGGACCAGCGGATCGGCTCAGCGGGGTACAGCAATGTCGGCATGGTCGTCGGCGGCACAAGCCCGGAAGAGACCGCCGCGCTTCGCCAGCAGTACCCGAAGATGTGGATACTGGTGCCCGGTTTCGGCTCGCAGGGTGCAGGTCCGGCGGACTGCCTGCGGTTCTGCAATTCCGACGGCTTAGGGGCCCTGATCAGCGCATCACGGTCGATAATCTACGCCTACGAAAAGGCCGAGTATAAAGCAGAACACGGCGATAATTGGGAAAAGTGCATCGAACAGGCGGCGATCAATGCCAAGATGGATTTGTCGCGAGCAATGGTATAAGTTGACAGAGCAATACGGTTTAGCCTCCGTCAGGCGAATGGATAAAGATTATTTCAAAGGCAAGACGGTCCTGGTAATGGGGCTGGGACGGTTTGGGGGAGGGGTAGATTCCGCAGTCTTTGCACATCAAGCGGGCGCCAGCGTAATCGTTACCGATCTTGCCGACGAAACCGCATTAACCGGGCCGCTCGGGCAATTACGTAAATTCGGCGGCATCGAATACCACCTTGGCGGACACAGAGAGACGGATTTTGACGCCAGCGGCAATACTGACATTGTGATAGTCAATCCCGCTGTGCCGCCTGATAACAGGTTCATCGAGATCGCCCGCAAGGCCGGCAAGATGATCACTTCGCAGATCGAGATACTCTTTCAACTGTCGCCTGCGCCGATCGTCGGGATCACCGGCTCTAACGGAAAGAGTACGACAACGGCACTGACGGCCCATCTGCTCGGAGCCGGAAAGCCGCCCGCCGGATATAATAAGGTCCACCTCGGCGGCAACATCGGCAACAAACCCCTGCTCGGCAGGATCGCAGAGATCGGCCCCTCGGATATTGTGGTGCTGGAGCTTAGCAGCTTTCAGCTCGAACAGCTTGAGAGGATCGGCAAAGGGCCCTCCATCGCGGTAGTTACGAATGTTACGCCCAATCACCTCGACCGGCACGGCACCTTCGAGGCCTATTGCCGGGCGAAGGAGAATATCTTCCGCCTTCAGGAACTAAACGGCGCCTCTGAGGCCGTCTCGATCTTTAACGCCGAAGATGCGGTGGCTATGGAGTGGTTCAGCCGCTACCGCAACCAGAAGGGCAGGCGTTGCATTACCTTCAGTGCCGACGATGTGCCCGATGATGTCAGGGGCGCGTTTCGGCTCCGGGGCCGGTTCAACCTGTCGAATCTCTCAGCCGCGATCGCCGTTGCCCTCCGGTTCGGCGTCAGTACCGCCCAGATCAAAGAAGCTCTCGCCACATTTACGGGCCTTGACCATCGATTGCAACTGATCGCCGAGATCGACGGCGCAAGCTGGTATAACGATTCGATCGCCACCACACCGGCAAGTACGATAGCCGCTCTGGAGGCATTTGACCAGCCTAAGATACTGATCGCCGGCGGCTATGACAAGGGCCTGGCATTCGACGAATTAGGCCGCTGTATCGCCCGCCGGGCCAGGGCTGCCGTGCTGATCGGGGCAACCGCCGGCAAGATCGCCGAGGCGATAGCATCCGCCGGCGAAAGCAAGGTCCGGGTAACAACCGCCGATTCTCTTGCCCAGGCGGTAACCGCCGCCCAAAAAATAGCCGACCCCGGCGACGTCGTACTCTTAAGCCCGGCCTGCGCAAGCTACGACATGTTCGACAACTTCCAGCAGCGAGGCGACCGGTTCGCCGAACTCGCTACCGCCCTGAAAACCGCCGAATAAGCACACAAAGCAGATTGTGGACTCATTTCGCTCTCTTATACCAATCCTATAAAAAAATGCGTGTCAGTCCGCCAGCAAGGGTGGCAGCGCGTTTGCGCAGCAAACCGATGGTCGTATGCACACCGGCACCCACCATCGGTTTGGCTTCGCCAAACACGCTGCCACCCATATACTGCACGGCGCCCTGAAAACCGCCGAATAAGCACATAAAGACCACTACAGGCTCTTTGCCGCCCTCCTGGGCAAGCCCACTTCACCGCCCCCGAGGCCCCGCTGGACGTCCGTTTTTGCGTAGGAGAGACTTGCAACGGCGTTATGGATAGGGCCCTGACCGGCAAAATGACTGTTTTCAGTAGGTTAATTACGTATTTTCGTTAAGTCGCCTCCCCAGAAATCCGAAGGTACTACCACAGGAGCAACTAATTACGGAGGCATGAAATGAGCGAGACGAATGAGAGACGGAAGGAGAAACGACTTCGATATAACTGGCCCGTGTGGTACGCCGAGGATTATGACGACATTCTCTCGCAGGGTCAGATGGTTGACATTTCCAGTAAGGGTGCCGCGTTTACCTGTTACGCTGACAAGTGCCCCCCAGCCGGCAGCCAGATAACCGCTCGGTTCAGTGTGCCGCATTATGACCAGCAGGATTCTTTTGACCTGGAAAATTTTATTCGCAGCGGCCACGTCTGCCGCGTCGATGAAGTCAGCCCCTATGTCCGATGCGTGGTCATTCAGTTCGGCCAGCCGCTGACATTCAAGCCAGGAGAAATTCGCGATGACGAGGCGTTCATCGCCGACGATACGATCCAGCCCGACAACATATCACTGCCGACTACGCCTACCGCCGAGAGTGAGGCACTTGCAATGGCGGAGGGGACCGCGCCAGCAGAAGCGCCGCAAGAGGCTCCACAGGAAGTTTAGTTCGGAAGCGATAAAAGAAGGGCTCAGAGGCATGTCCGTTGGGAAAATGGACATGCCTTTTTTAATTCAAACAACCACGCGACACCACTGCGACGACTTAAACGCCCTTTTCTGGTAGACCAATCTGTCTTCGAATTGCATTATCTTTTTCTATAGCCTCTTGAAATTCTTCATCAGTCAATGCCAAACCCTCTGCGATGTCATTAAATAATACTGTACGTACTTTCGTGCAGCCAAAATCAAAAAGGAGAATGTGCCAAAAGTCAGGGTATATTTTATGGTTTGGATTTTTTTCATAGATCAGTATCATTCCACGGGGTATGTCGTCTGTGTAACTGGATATGTCAGACTTCAAATCACTCCCACGGTAAACATATGAAATAGACTCGCTGCTTCCTTGTTCATCGGACCG
>DAOVVQ010000122.1 GCA_030637065.1 Planctomycetota bacterium | reverse complement strand
GTTGATCCGGGCCCGATCCGCGACAGCGAACATATCCTCTGGTATGCGGCGGGGTTTCCCGTCGGCATCGAGGCAGGCTAAGGTGCTATTGCCCTCTGCCAGGAGCAGTCCGCTGCTTCGGCGTTTAAGCTGGTAGACGTGCTCGATGCGGACGGAGGTTATCTTCGTGTGTGTGGTCGTCAGGTCGAGTTTTTCGTCATAGTAGGCGGGCCGGTGGTACTTGGCGCTGAGTTGAGTAACCACGAAATACACCCCAGATCGCTCGAGATCGCGATATACGAGGCCGTTGGCCCGTAGCAGCTCGGTTCGCCCCATCTCGAACCAGACGGGATACACGGTGTGGTGGACGACCCCAGCCTGGTCCGTCTCGCTGTAGCGGGGGATAATACTAATCGTATGGGCATCTATACTGATGTTCTCTGTCGGTTCCATCTTGAGCTTCCAGTGCGATTTCTACGTGTTATCGGACATTGTCTGCTTACGAGACCAAGAAGGCCAAAGGGCCAAATCGTGGCTCCTGACGGTAGATTAGCAGATTGGGCAGGTTTTGCAAGGGCCCAAGGCGAATGCGGGCTTTTCAACAGGGGCAGGACATGTGGCCTGACGAGGCCGAGAGGGCGTTTTTTTGGCAATAATGAGGATTTTGGTCTTACTTAAAATTCTTTTGTTAGAACTGGCGGGCAATTTCCCGTAAATACCTATATTCACAGCAGTTTACAGGAAACTCAGTTTTTTTGCTTTTTTCAAGGTTTTTAGGTTGACATTTAGTCAGCTTGCCGATATATTAATACAGAGAAAGTGAGGTTGCTTTACGCAACTTAACTAATAGACCTCGGCGAGGCTAAGTGGGAACCCGTTTCCCCCCCCAGACGGACCCACCTCCTCGCCATTTTTTTGCGCATCATTTTGTTTATATTCTCACTTCTGCGAATCAGCCTGTAAGTCTCTACTTGGCACCGGCTTGAATTGCTGAGCGAAAAGATTCTGCATTGCGTGCAGACGCCGGCGTGATGGTAGTCTGTCGGTAAAGGGTGATCAGGTAGCAAGTAAGGGGAAACCCGCATGTTATTTGCCGCGGATCTGGACGGTTACTCTTCTGCTTCTTGGTCCGTCAAATTCGCAAAAGTATATTCCCTGCCATGTTCCGAGCGATAGCCTGCCATTGTTTATGAGTATCTGCTGGGTCGGGCCGACGAGCGAGCTTTTTACGTGGGCGTCGCTGTTGCCTTCGTTGTGGCGATATCCCCGGCGGTCCTGCGGCAATAGCTCTTCGAGCGTCATGAGCATGTCGTGTACCACGTCGGGGTCTGCGTTTTCGTTAATGGTAATCGCAGCCGTGGTATGCGGGCAGTAGACGATGCAGTCGCCGGCTGTGATGCCGCTGGTCTTGACAATGCCGGCGACCTGGCCTGTGATGTCAACCATTTCGCAGCGCCTGCCAGTCTTAACGCCGAATGTCTCGTCAACAATATTCATATCCGCTCCTGTCATTTTGGCCTGTCCGCTCTGGGGGTTTACATCTGCTCGACTACCTCTATGCCCAACAGTTCCCTTAGCCCGTGTTTGATCGTTCGGGCGGTCAGGTCGCATAATAATACTCGCGTTGGTCGCTGGGACTCATCGGCTCCGAGAACGTGGCAGGCGTTGTAGAATGTGCTGAACTTTTGTGCCAGGTCGTAGAGATAAGTCGTCAGAAAATTGGGGCGGCAGTCGGCCAAGGCGTCTCGTATTGCCTCGCTGTAGCGGAGCAGGTGTTTGGCTAATTCCTTTTCAGCGGAATCTTCGAGGTTTACGGTCCGGATGCCCTTCAGGTCGCCGGTGATGTCGACGCCTTTGGCCTCGGCCTTTCGCTCGATCGACCTTACGCGGGCGTAGGCATACTGCATATACGGGGCGGTGTTGCCCTCCATTGCCAACATTTTGTCGAAGCTGAAGACGTAGTCGCTGTTGCGGTTATTCGAGTAGTCGGAGTATTTAACGGCTCCGATCCCGACGGCCTTTGCGATCTCGGCCTTTTTGTCGTCGTCAAGCTGCGGGTTCTTTGCTTCAACGACGGCCTTTGCCCGCTCGACGGCCTCATCGAGCAGGTCCCCGAGCTTAACGGTTCCGCCGGTTCGGGTCTTGAAGGGCTTATTGTCGGCGCCAAGCATTGTGCCGAATGTAACATGCATAAGCTCGACATCCTCCGCAGCCCAGCCGGCATCCCTGGCGGTAGCAAAGAGCATCTGAAAGTGCAGAGCCTGCCGGGCGTCGGTAACGTAGATGATCTTGTCGGCCTTGAGTTGGCCCACACGATAGCGGATCGCCGCCAGATCGGTCGTCGCATAGAGGAACGCCCCGTCGGTCTTTTGAATGATAAACGGCAGCGGCTCGCCTTCCTTGTTCGTAAAGCCCTCGGGAAAGGCACATATCGCCCCGTCGGACTCTTTCGCCTTGCCATGCTCCTTCAAATCTTCAACCACACCCGGCAGCATGTCGTTGTACTCGCTCTCACCTTTAACATGTTTTTCTTCGAGATCCACCTTTAATCGCCAGTATATATCTTGGCAGTAATGAATGGACTGGCCACGGATAAGCTGCCAGATACCCAATATCTGATGATCACCCGATTGAAGTTTCACAACATATTCTCTTGATTCGGAGGCAAAGTCAGAATCAGTATCAAAGAGCCTTTTGGCTTCTCTATAGAAATCTTCCATATTCGGAATACTCATATCGGAAACCTTTAAGTTACCGTTCTTCAATCGATCACCATGTTCACGATAGAAGTAACATATTAGCATGCCGAACTGCGTTCCCCAGTCGCCGATGTGGTTTTGGCGGATTACCTTGTGGCCCTGAAATTCGAGCATTCGGCAGATACAGTCGCCTATGATCGTGCTCCTTAGATGGCCGACGTGCATCTGCTTTGCGATGTTGGGGCTGGAGAAGTCGACGACTATGGTTTTGGGGTTTTGGATTTGGTCTACGGCGAGCCGGTTGGTGTCGGCGTTCATCTCCAATACTTTTTCGCCGAGGTATTGGGCCCTCAGCCGCAGGTTAATAAAGCCCGGCCCCGCGATCTCCGCTGGCTCGCAGATGTCGGCAATATCGAGTTTTTCGACGACCTGCTCGGCAAGTTTGCGGGGATTGGTTTTTAGCTTCTTGGCAAGGGCCATAACGCCATTGGCCTGATAGTCGCCAAATTTAGAGTCGGTAGCCGGAGTCACAATAGCATCGCAGTCCGCCTGACCGGTGGCATCAGCCATGGCGTTTATAATTCGCTCTGAAAGTATGTCTATTATGGGTTTCATAGGTTATTCTTTCTTAACCACGGATTTCACGGATTTCACGGATTAGAAGTAAAGAATCTCTGTGTCCCGTTCGGCAGGCTCAGGGCAGGCTCTCTACGGGCTCTGCCCGGCTGCGACGCGTGGCTATTAATTTTGTTTTGAGTTTTCGTCATTAGTATTTAGTGCTTGTTTAGAATTTAGATATTAGAATTTAGTGCTTCTCTTAAATCTGTGTCCCGTTCGGCAGGCTCAGGGCAGGCTCTCTGTGGCTAAACCGAATCATCAGTCGATCTTTATGTGCTCTGCGTCTCCCCATAGCAGTTCGAGGTCGTAGTAGTGTCTGTATTCGTCGTCGAAGACGTGGATCACTACGTCGACGAAGTCCGCGAGGATCCATCTGCCCTGCTCGTATCCTGCCTGGCCGAAGCGGACTATCCCCTCATCCTTTGCCAGGGCGGATATCTCGTCGATCACGGTCCGCATCTGCCGGTCGCTGGTCCCCGTCGCGATGACAAAAAAGTCCGTCGCCGGGCTCTTGCCGGTCAGGTCCATGACGGTAATGTCTTTGCAGTTTCGCTCTTGGGCGATCTTAGCTGCACTCAGGGCAAAGTCCCTGCTGTCTGATTCTTTTTTCTTAGTCAATGCGTTTTTCCGTCCAAATCCGCGTGGGCCAGGGCCCACCCTACAGTTCGTTTTTCGATTTTGATTTCAGTAGTCAACCGGTCTGCAAAAGCGGGTACATCTGCAACCTGCCTTGCGGCAGAACATACCAGTGACCGTTTTTGCCCAAAAAAATAAGGGCAACCTTTCGGCTGCCCCTATAGATTACAGGCATTGCTTGTATTAGTCAACTGTCGGTCTGGTCGCGTCTAATCGCCTATTCCCAGTTTGGCGGAGATGATCGGTGCGAATTTCACTATCACTCCCGAAAAGACGACGCTTACCATTGTCATTAGCTTGATTAAGATATTCAGGCTCGGCCCGGAGGTGTCCTTGAATGGGTCGCCTACCGTATCGCCTACGACGCTTGCCTTGTGGGCGTCTGAGCCCTTTCCGCCGTGTGCGCCATTTTCGATGTACTTCTTGGCGTTATCCCATGCTCCACCGGCGTTGTTCAGCGTGATAGCTAAGACAAAGCCCGCGGTGAGTCCGCCAGCCAGCAGGCCCATGACGCCGGCCACATTGAGCAGCAGGCCCGTCAGGACTGGTACGATTATCGCCAGGAGCGACGGCAGGATCATTTCCTTCTGGGCTCCCACGGTCGAGATCGAGACGCACTTGGCATAATCCGGCTCGCCGGTGCCTTCGAGGATTCCCGGTATCTCTCTGAACTGGCGTCTGACCTCCTCGACCATCGCCCCAGCCGCCCTTCCGACCGCCTTCATGGTCATTGCGCAGAAGACGAATGCCATCATGGCCCCCATGAAGAGTCCGCAGATCAGTTTCGGGTTCATTATCGTAAGATCGTAGGCGTCTACGAAGTCGGCCATTGTGGCGGCAGTTGAGCCAATGAGGACGGAGGCCTCTGTTTTAACGGCATCGAACGCAGCCTGAACCTCGCTGGAAGCCTCGCTGCCCTTAAAGAACGCGACGTTTCCGACGTGGTATAGTCCGGTGCCTTCATCCGCGAGCCTGCCGACCCAGATCCGGATCTCCTCGAGGTATGCCGCCAAAAGCGCCATCGCGGTAAGAGCGGCGGAGCCTATTGCAAAGCCCTTGCCGGTTGCCGCGGTGGTGTTTCCTAATGAGTCGAGTGCGTCGGTTCGGGCCCTGACCTCTGGCCCTAGGCCGCTCATCTCGGCGTTGCCGCCGGCGTTATCCGCGATAGGTCCGTAGGCGTCGGTTGCCAGTGTGATGCCAAGCGTCGAGAGCATTCCGACCGCGGCGAAACCGATGCCGTAGACGCCCATGGCTGGGTCGCCAAAGCCGCCTGCGAATCCGTAGGCACACAGTATGCCGATGACGATCGTGATCACCGGCAGGCCGGCGGAGTACATTCCCGTGGCGAAGCCGTCGATGATCGTTGTTGCCGGGCCCATAACCGCCTGCTCGGCGATACCCTTGGTGGGGCCGAACTCGGGGGAGGTGTAGTATTCAGTCAACTGGCCGATGACGACACCGGCGACCAGACCGGAGACGACCGAGCCGAAGATGCCCCACGTTATCCAGCCGACCTGGGCCATCCCAGCCAAGGCTACGAGGATCATGACCGAGCTGCCTAATGTGCCGAACAGAAGGGCTTTTAGCAGGTCCTTCTGGCTGGCACCTTCCTTGCATTTGACCATGAACATGCCGATGATGGACAGGAGGATACCCATGCCCGCGACGATCATCGGGGCCAGAACAGCCATTGTCGGGTCCATTCCCCTCTTGCCCAGCGTCGTAACCGACAGAGCGGCTCCTAATGCCGCGGTCGCGAGTATCGAGCCGCAGTAGCTTTCGTAGAGGTCAGCGCCCATTCCAGCGACGTCGCCTACGTTATCGCCTACGTTGTCGGCGATCGTGGCGGGGTTCCTGGGGTCGTCTTCGGGAATTCCGGCTTCTACCTTACCGACGAGGTCGGCGCCGACGTCGGCGGCCTTGGTGTAGATTCCGCCTCCGACACGGGCAAACAAGGCCTGAGTCGAGGCCCCCATCCCGAATGTTATCATTGTGGTCGTTATTTCGACGAGCTTGTGGCTTGCGTCCATGCCCGCTGGGACCAGCGTCAGGCCCCACAGCGTCATGCCCTCAGTCATGTGTTTGGCAGTATAGATGAGTTTATCGAGTACCAGGTACCATATTGAGATATCCAGCAGGCCGAAACCTACGACGACCAGACCCATGACGGCACCGGAGCGGAAGGCAACCTGGAGGCCCTTGTTGAGGCTCTCGCTTGCCCCCTGAGCAGTTCGCGAGGATGCGTTTGTCGCTGTCTTCATGCCCAAAAAGCCGCACAGACCACTGAAAAAACCGCCTGTCAGGAATGCGATCGGCACGAACGGGTTCTGTACGCCGATGTAGGCAAGGGCGGCAAAGATGACCAGCAGGATGAGAAAGACGAAGGACACTACGCCGTATTGCCTGAAAAGGTAGGCGTAAGCACCGTCGCGGACGTGCTGGGCGATCTTGATCATGGTCTCGTTGCCCTCGGGAGCGCTCATCATCTTCTTGTAGAAGTAGACGGCGAAGCCCAGGGCCAGCAGCGAAGATATCGGAGCAACCCACCATGCCGCGGGAATACCGCCATCGGCGCCGCCCTCCGATGCCGATGCGGTGGCGCAAAAGGCCGATATCAGTACCAATAACAGCAAACATTTTCCTGAGGTTCTCACTTTTTCATCCTTTCAATATAGTTTCGATTAGACTTCGCGAAATGAAATGGTAGTTTAGCCGCACAAAATTATTTTTCAAGGTTTTTTTCACCGCCCCCATACTAAAACCGGGAAAAAGAATTCTTATTATATATCGGCTATGTGTGGTAATCGGCGTTAATTGTTACGTACTCTCTGCTCAGGTCGCATCCGTAGCAGAAATCGGTGTGTTTTCCCGCTCCCAGGTCGATCGTGATGGTGTGTTGGGGCCTGGCGATCGTTCGGCTTGCCTTTTGGGCGTCGAATTTGGCGGGCTTACCGCTCCTGAAGACGGTGATATCGCCGATTTTGCAGGTGAGCTTGCCGGTGTTGAGCTTTACGCCGCAGGAGCCTACGGCGCAGATTATCCTGCCCCAGTTCGGGTCTGCGCCGTGAATGGCACACTTTACGAGGTCGTAGTCCGCCACAGCCCGGGCGGCCTTGGCAGCGTCAGCCCTGCTGGCGGCGCCTTTTACGACCACGGTGAACATCCGCGTCGCTCCCTCTGCGTCGAGGGCCATTTGCCGGGTCAGATCGGTGCAGAGGTCGGTCAGGGCCTTTGCGAAGCGTTTGTATCGAGGGCACCGGGCGCTTATAGGACGATTTTGGGCCGAGGCAGAGGCGAGGATCATCGCGGTGTCGTTGGTGCTTTGGTGGCCGTCGACAGTCAGCTTGTTGAGCGAGTTGCCGACAGCGTCCTTCAGGGCGGCAGCGAGCAGCGGTTTGCTTATCGCAATATCAGTAGTGATAACGCATATCGTCGTCGCCATATTGGGGCCGATCATGCCTGCGCCCTTTACGGTGCCGGCGATGCAGACTTTTTTGCCGGATATTTCGATCTGGCGGACAGCCTGCTTGGGCAGGGTGTCGGTAGTCATTATCGCGCTGGCGAAATCCAGCCCCGCGGAGGCCCTGGGGCTTAGTTTCTTAGCAGCCTTGACGATCCCATCCGTAACCTTACCGATGGGCAGCGGCTCTCCGATAATCCCGGTCGAGGCGATCAGGACCTGATGGGGGTCAATATCCAACTCCCTGGCCGCGCATTGGCACATGGCAACGGCGTCTTTGTAGCCGCGCTGACCCGTGCAGGCGTTGGCATTGCCGGAATTGACAACGGCTGCATAGACCTTGCGGGTCTTTACATGCTGCCTGCAAACGTCAACCGCCGCGGAAACGATCCTGTTAGTAGTAAACACTGCGGCAACGACAGCGCCATCCGGGCAGTAGATAAGCCCCAAATCCGGCTTGCCAGACCGCTTAACGCCGCTCGCCAACCCAACAGCCAAAAAACCCTTCGGTGTTGTAATCGTCTTGCTGACTCTTTTTGTATGCCTTGGGGAATTCATTTTCGCCTCCATCAGTCTGTATATCAACGTGCAATTCCGTTATCCGCTCTTTTATTGAACGATGATAACTTTCGCCGCTATAACTTTACTATTTCAATATCCGGGAGATTTTCCAACAATTTTTCGTACGTGTGATGAGTACGAAATGCCTTAATTACATGCGGTAACGGATCAGGCCATACTTCAGGTAAATCTGCTTCGCCATCAAAATGTGGTTCAAACGCTAACTTTTCAACAGGTGGACAAAACTGTGCATCCACATCTTCCTTATTACCGCGTGGGTCAATACGATACCAGCCTGTTTCAGGTAGATATATTGCATTTAGCCCGTGCAGACAAAAAGGTGGGCCCTCGCCATTTTGACTCAGCCTTTGATAACAAAAACCAGTTGGAATAGAATTAGCTCTCAGCAATGCCGCCAGCAGATGGCTTTTGGCATTACAAAGACCTGTTCCTTCCCTGAGAACCTCAGAAGCATTGCACGTCACAGAATTTCTCTCATAGTCCACACTATGTTCAATCTGGTCCCTGACCCATTCAAAACATCGCTTAGCAATTACCAAAGCATCATCTGTCTCTTCTGCTAAATCCTTTGCTTTAGCCTGTACATCAGAATTGTCATAGTCAATAATTTCCGTTGATCTCAAATACTCTTTCATGTCATTCATACCAGCTCTATTCTAATAAATTTCACTTTTGCACGGCTTCATATGGGAAATCCGGGTCAACTAAAGACGCCTGGTGTTCTTTGATCTTGGGTCGTTGATCTTTTTTTGGTTGTTGTTTAATTTTCCTTTTATTGCCATTTTTCTGAATGGCGCCATTGGGTCGTAGAATTCTTTGCCCGTATCGACGGTGTTTGTCATTATTCCTGCGCGGTTGGTCTTTAGCTGGGCTGCGATCCTTCCGTTGGGTTCGATGAAGCATGACGGGTACGGGCTGTAATATCCGCTGGCGTTCGACATGCTTACCCAGAAGAAATTCGTCGCCGCTCGGCACTGCATGGACTGCCGCATGATCTGCGAATGCACGCTGGGGCCCTTCTGGCGGGCGTTGTAGAAGGATTGGAAGACGCACTGGACGCCTTTTTTGTGCAGTTCGCGATAAATCTCCGGGAACCGCAGGTCAAAGCATATCAGCAGCGAGCATTTGACGCCGTTGACGGTAAAGTATACAAATCGACTTCCGGGAGTATAGTTCTCAAGGTCTATGGTCATGCAGAATCGCTTGTCGTAGCGGTTGGCGATCCTGCCGTCCGGGCCGATCAGATAGAGGCAGTTATGCGGTTTATTGGCCCCGGTGAGCCGGTGGGCGCTCCCGAGAACGACCCACAGCCTTAGCTTTGCGGCAAGGGCCATGATCTGGCGCGTCGATTCTTTCAGCAGCTCCCAATCGAGGTTGCTTAGGTCGTCCATATCGACGCCGGCGTATCCGGTCAGGGCGCATTCTGGAAAATGGACGATATCGGCACGGGCCTTTTTCGCCCGGCGCATCTGCGCGATAATGCTGCGGAGATTTCGCGGGATCGAACTGCTTACCGCGAACTGACAGGTGGCGATCTTTAGCTTGCCTTTGGCCATGTGCCGATTCCCTTCTGTCAGGCCAGCCCGAGCGTTTCGTCAAGGGCGAAAATGACGTTCATATTCTGGATCGCCTGGCCCGATGCGCCCTTTATGAGGTTGTCGATGACCGAAAAGCAGATGATCTTGCCCCTGGCTATCGTCGGATAGACGTGGCAATAGTTGCTCTTTGCGACGTTTTTGACCGCTGGCGGGCCGTCTAAGACCTGCACGAAGGGCTCATTGCCGTAGAAATCGTTGTAAAGCTCGCCCAATTCTTCGACGGACATTTCCGTTTTCGGGTCGCAGTAGACCGTCGAGAGTATTCCGCGGTCGAAGGGTCCTACGTGCGGCTGAAACAGGATCTTTACCTTCTCGCCGGCGACCTCCGATGCGATCTGCTCCATCTCGGGCATGTGCCGGTGCGAGCCGATGGCGTAGGGCAGGATGTTTTCGTTCATGTTGGGGAAATGGAAGACGGGCGATGGGTTCTTACCGCCGCCGGAAACGCCGGTTACGGAGTTTACAATGATCGTCTGCGTGTCGATAAGGCCCTTCCGCAGCAGCGGCGCGATCGCCAGCGTAGCCCCGGTCGGGTAACAGCCGGGATTAGCCACGAGACTGGCCTCTTTGATGCGGTCGCGAAACAGCTCCGGCAGGCCGAAGGCGGCGCGCGGAAGGTTGCCGGTGTCGGTGTGCTCGACCTGGTAGTACTCCTCGTAGACGGTGACGTCCTTTAAGCGGTAGTCGGCGCTGAAATCGATCACCTTGATGCCCGTTTCGAGCAGCTTGGGCACAAAACTCATAGAGACCTTATGCGGCAGACAGCACAAAGCGACATCGGCCTGGCGGGAGAGCTTGTCAAGGTGCAGGGGCTCGATAGTCATGCTGCAACGACCCTTAAGCGAGCCAAAGGCCTCATCCGCCCGGCAGCACTCCTCCGGAAGAGCGGTAAGATAGGTAAGCTGCGCCTCCGGATGGCGAAGAACGATCTCAATGGACTCCAGCCCCGTATACCCGCTCGCCCCAATTATCGCAACTCGTATCATAATCCGCCCTTTCAGTATCAGATGGCAACTTTCATAACTCTTATCAAGCCTGTCGAATCTCCACATGGCGAAACACAAGACGCCGCAAGTGCTTCCCGACCGGCGATTGTAACCGGCTTTGATATGTTTTGCAAATCAGCGTT
>DAOVVQ010000163.1 GCA_030637065.1 Planctomycetota bacterium | reverse complement strand
GAACTGGCTGTGCGGAGTTGGAAGGAACTGGAGGGATACAGAGACATTCCCGAGGATGGATCGCTTTCGAAGGAGAAAGTCGCCGAGTTGCGCCATGGATACTACGCCTGTGTCAGCTACGTCGATGCTCTTGCCGGGCGGCTGCTGGACGAACTGGAGCGCCTTGAATTGAGAGAAGATACCGTAGTTATCCTTTGGGGGGATCATGGATTTCATCTGGGCGAGCAGGGATTGTGGGCGAAGGCGAACAACTACGAGCTTTCGACCCGTTCTCCGTTGATACTGTCGGTCCCCGGACAACCCGGCGCCGGTGCGGTATGCCAGGCGCTGGTCGAGTTCGTTGATGTGTATCCTACGCTCGTCGAGGCCTGCGGTTTGCCCGTGCCGGACGGCCTGGAAGGCGTCAGTATGCTGCCGTTATTCAAGGATCCGGCTCAGCCGTGGAAGCGGGCGGCATTCAGCCAGTATCCGCGCGACTTCAAGGACAACCGGCATAAGGGCCATGGCGACATCATGGGCTACGCGGTACGCACCGGGCGATATCGATATGTCGAATGGCGACAATGGGATACGGGCAATGTCTTGGCGCGTGAGTTGTACGATCATTCACAAGATGTCGACGAAATGACGAATATCGCAGACAATCCGGAGTACAAGGACATAATAAGCAAGCTTGGTAACGTCTTGAAAATGGGCTGGAAAGCGGTTTTGCCGCCAACATAAGGAGTATGATATGAACAGACGTGATTTCTTGAAGCGATCTCTGGCGGTGGGAGCCAGCGGCTATCTGCTCTCGAATAAGACCCTTCGCTCCCGTATCGCAAATAAACGCCCCAATGTCCTCTTTCTTTGTGCCGACGATATGAACGACTGGGTCGCCTGTCTGGGCGGAAGGTCGGATATCAAGACGCCCAACATCGACCGGCTGGCACAGCGGGGCGTTTTGTTTACTAATGCGCATTGCCCGGCGCCGCTGTGCAATCCCTGCCGAACGGCGATCATGACCGGGCTTCGTCCGGGGACAACGGGCATCTACAATAACAATGGCGTTTGGGCTAAGGAAATGCCCGGCTGGGTGTCACTGCCGCGGCATTTCAAGAATAACGGCTACCACGTAGCCGGCGGAGGCAAGATCTATCATCACACACCCAAGGGCTTTAACCCCAAGGACCAGTGGCATGAGTATTTCGACCTGGTTGAGGATCAGGGAACCCAGGCCGAGCACGTTAGTTACCTTGGTCTGGACCGGGAGTATTTCTCCGATATGCCCAAGCACCCAAACGGCAGTTGGGACTGGGGACCGTTCCAAAAGGATGATTACGAAATGGGCGACGGCCAAACCGTAAAGTGGGCGATGGATTTTCTCGGGCAAAAACACGAAAAACCGTTTTTCTTAGCGGTCGGACTGTTTCAGCCGCACCTGCCCTTTTACGCGCCCGCCAAATACTTCGACCAATATCCGGAGGATGTCGCGCTGCCGCAGGCCCCGAAAGACGACATCGAAGACCTCCCGCCCGCCGCAGCCGATATCGCCCAGGCCGGAGTGGATGAGAAATTCAAGATGGTCGTCGAGTGTGATGAACTTCGCCCCGCTGTGCGAGGATATCTCGCCAGCATCGCCCATGCCGATACACTGATCGGTGGGCTGATGACGTCGCTCGACGAAAGCCGCTATGCCGACAATACCATTATCGTATTCTGGTC
Source organism: Planctomycetota bacterium (assembly GCA_030637065.1). Taxonomy (GTDB): domain Bacteria; phylum Planctomycetota; class Phycisphaerae; order Sedimentisphaerales; family Anaerohalosphaeraceae; genus DAOVVQ01. The sequence goes on along the minus strand of DAOVVQ010000163.1, from coordinate 6,976 downwards.
GGACCACGGATACCACTTCGGCGAAAAACAGCGAATGGCCAAACGCTCGCTCTGGGAGAGGGCGACGCGGGTTCCACTCATCGTTGTTGCCGATGGCATCACAAAACCCAACAGCCGCTGCTCCAGACCGGTAGATTTAATGTCTATCTATCCGACGCTGCTGGAACTCTGCGGGCTGCCCGCCAGGATTGAAAACGAGGGAGTCAGCATTGTCCCGCTGCTCCGCGACCCAGCCGCTAAATGGAACCACTCCGCGATCACGACCCATACCGAAGGCAGCCACGCGGTCCGCAGCGAGCGATGGCGATATATCCGCTATGCCAATGGCGATGAGGAACTCTACGATCATCAAGCCGACCACAACGAATATAACAATCTCGCGGATCGGCCCGAATATAGGGCAATAAAACAGGAAATGGCGCGATGGCTGCCAAAAGACTGAGTGCCGAACGTCCCTTAAAAAAGAAAGAGAGTGAGATATGGAAAAACTAAATAGACGCAAGTTCCTGCAGGTTAGTGCGGCTTCAGGTGCTGCCATGGCTTTGACTGCGACAAAAAATTTGCATGCTGCCCGAAAATCAGGCAATAAAAGCCAAAGGCCCAATATCCTCTGGATATGCACCGATCAGCAGCGATACGATACGATCAATGCACTCGGCAACAAACACATCCGCACGCCCAACATCGACAAACTCGTCGAAACAGGAACAGCATTCACACATGCCTATTGCCAGTCACCCATTTGCACCCCCAGCCGGGCCAGCTTTTTAACGGGCATGTATCCCAGTACGATCCACGCATGTATCAATGGCAGCGACCACTGGGATGAAGCTGCCCCGCTCGTTACAAAAACTCTTGCTGATATCGGCTACGACTGCGGCCTGTCGGGTAAATTCCACCTCTCCTCCGCCATGGCCCACGAGCCGGAACTTCGCCCTAAAGACGATGGCTACCGCCGCTTCTGGTACAGCCACGCCCCGCATCAGGGAATTGGAAAGGGCAATCAATACACGGACTGGCTAACGAGTATCGGCCAGGATTTCAATAAACTGAAGAAAAAACACGGCTACATCCCAGCCAAGTGGCACCAAACCACGTGGTGTGCGGATAAGACTATAGAGTTCATGAAGGAAAAACGAACCGGCCCATGGCTCTTCAGCGTCAATATTTACGACCCCCCCGGGCCATCCAACCAGCCGCAGGGATCGTTCCACGGCTGCGATATCGAAGCATGTCCCGAGCCGTTATTCCGGGAAACCGATCTGGCTGCTCAGAAGCAGCTCGCTGATATTAATTTTCAAAGCAAAGTCAGGCAGCCAAAGTATCCGGATGCCAAGCTGACACTTGCCAAATACTGGGCTCAGATCGAGTTGATCGATGACAATGTCGGGCGAATAATGGAAGCACTGGAGGAATCAGGCCAGCGTGATAATACGGTGGTCATCTTCACCAGCGATCACGGCGAGATGGCCGGCGACCATGGATTAAACAAGAAAGGGTGCCGATTCTACGAAGGATTGGTTCGTGTACCCTTGATTTTCTCCTGGCCCGGGCGGTTTAAGGCCGATTTGCAAAGTGAAGCACTTGTCGAACTTACAGATATTGTACCTACCCTCTTAGAGATTAACGGGCTTAATATACCCGAGACGGTACAAGGCCGGTCTCTTCTGGCTATCCTTGAGGGACGCGCTGAACCGGATAAACACCGCGATTTCGCGCGGTGCGAGTACTATAAGGTGCTCGAAGGTATCGAAAGTTATGCTACTATGCTTCGCACCAGACGATATAAGATCGTTAATTATCACGGGCATGACCTGGGTGAATTGTTCGACATGGAAAAGGATCCCGCCGAATTTAACAACCTCTGGGACGATCCCGCCTATGCCGATATACGTTTTGAATTGATGAAAAAGAGCTTCGATGCACTGGCCTTCGCCGTCGATACGGGACCGCCGCGCGTCGGAAGATATTAATGGTGAAGGGGTGAAATAAAGTGAATATCAATTGGACTCGCAGACATTTCATGTGTGCCTTGGGATCAGGGGCCCTGGGCCTCGTTTCGCCGCTAAAACTGCAAGGCAGTGAGAAAAAAAACAGGCGGCCCAATGTTCTGTTTATTGCAATAGACGATCTGCGAACTTCACTTGGGTGCTACGGTGACAAAATTGCGAAAACGCCTAACATTGACACTTTGGCGAAGAGCAGCCTTCTTTTCAACCGCGCCTACTGCAATCAAGCGGTGTGCGGTCCCTCCCGCGTGTCGATGTTGACAGGACTGCTTCCCGACAACACCGGCGTATGGCACAACCGAAACCTCTTTCGCGATACGCGTCCCAATGCAATCACACTACCCCAGCTTTTCAAGAATAATGGCTACCACGCACAGTCGATGGGAAAGGTTCTTGCCGGCCGCTCAAGCGAAGAAGACCCGCAGTCCTGGTCTGTCCCACCGATACGTTCTCGCGAAGATTGGAAAAGTTACGTTCTGCCTGAGAACCAGGGAAGCGGCAAACAGTCGCCTACCGAAAAAGCCGATGTGCCTGACGAAGGGTATCGCGACGGCCAATTGGCCAAATTAGCTGTCGAGACGCTTGAGAGCCTGAAACAAAAAGATCAGCCTTTTTTTCTCGCGGTCGGTTTCTTCAAACCTCATCTGCCGTTCAACGCCCCGAAAAAGTATTGGGACCTCTACGACCCAGCCGTCTTTGAGCCGCAAGCAAAGGCCCGCCGCACAAAGGGTGCGCCCGACGTGGCCTATTCGGAACAAATGGAACTGGGCGGCTACAGAGGAGTTCCAAAGAATGAAAACGTTTCTGTCGAGCAGGCACTAAAACTCAGGCACGGGTATTATGCCTGCGTCAGCTATGTCGATGCCCAGGTTGGAAAAGTACTCGCTGCCCTTGAACGACTCGGTCTGGAAAAGAACACTATCGTGGTCCTGTGGGGTGATCATGGTTTTTCACTTGGAGAAGCGGGTCACTGGTGCAAGAAGACGAACTTCGAGATGGACACCCATGTACCGCTGATGATTCGTGCTCCCGGTATTACTCAACGGGGTGTTTCCACCGAGGCGCTGATCGAGTACGTCGACATCTATCCGACGCTGGCAGAACTGGCCCGGCTGCGTGCTCCGGGCGGACTGGATGGAAAAAGTCTCGTACCGATCCTCCAGAACCCGCGCCGTCCCTGGCGCCAGGCCGTCCTAAGCCAGCACTCCAGACCGTTTAAGCCAAGCACCCCTGAAGTCATGGGCTACTCCATTCGCACCGATACTCACCGCTACACCCGCTGGCTCAAATACCCCAGCCGCAAAATACTCGCCCAGGAGCTTTACGACTACACCTCGCGATCAAGTGCCGAATTGAAAGGAGCCTTTCTGATAGAACGACAGAACATAGTCGACAACCCAGCCTATACCGAAACGCGGGATCGCCTAAGTAAAGAGATGGACAAGATGCTCAAAAGCCGCAATTGTGCGGGTTATGGTGATGCACAATGAAGATTAGCCTGCTGCATCATTCATTCCACCGTTGGAGTTTGGCTGTCACCGCTGCTTGCGCTGTGATAGCCGTTCTGAACTATACAACCGCACTGGCAGCCAAACCTTTCCTTGAAAAAACGGACCTGTTTGAGGAAATGACCGACGGCTTCATTTTGTACCGCATCCCGGGCGTGGTCGTAACAGCCAAGGGTACCGTCCTGGCCTACTGCGAAGCGCGTAAGTACACCGTGGCGGACCGTGGCGAGATTGAAATTCATCTGCGCCGCAGCACCGACTCAGGCCGCACGTGGAGCCAGCCAAAACAAATCGCCCACCTCGGACCGCGTCTGCCACGCAATCCTCACATGCCCGACGATAAGAAAAAGAAGGATATGGGCGGTCCCGACGAACAGACCGTCAATAATCCCGTCGCCATCGCGGACCGCAATGGCGCGGTACACTTCGTCTACTGCGTCGAGTACATGCGCAGCTTCTATATGCGTAGCGATGACGACGGCGTCACGTGGTCCAGGCCCGTGGAGATCACGTATGCCTTCGAACAGTTTCGCTCCGATTGCCACTGGCAGGCCATCGCAACCGGGCCGGGCCACGGTATCCAGCTTCGCAATGGCCGTCTCGTCGTGCCGGTTTGGCTCTCTGACTACGAGGGAAGATTGCCGATAACAAAAGCCTCATCGACAATTTTCAGCGATGACGGAGGCGCCACATGGCAGCGCGGCGATATCGCCATCGCAGGCGGCGGTGAATGCACCACCGCGGAACTCTCCGACGGCCGCGTGATACTAAGTGCCCGAAACGGTTCCCCCCAAAACCGCCGCGCCATCTCTTTCAGCCCCGATGGCGCCACCGGCTGGTCTAAGACCCAATTTGCCCCGGAGTTACTCGAACCCGGCTGCATGGCAGGTATGGTCAGCCATCCCGGAACAAAAGAGACCAAAGGATCTATCCTCCTCTTCTCGAATCCCGACACCACAGACCGCCCGCACAGCGCAAGAAGAAATGTCACCATAAAGCTTAGCTATGACGATGGTCAAACATGGCCGGTAAGCAAAATTCTTGAACTTGGCCCCAGTGCCTACAGCGACTTAGCCGTGCTGCCTGACGGAACGATCCTATGTTTCTACGAAAGCGGCAAGCCAGGATCGGACCGCCCGCATCGAGCATGGGCCTACGCCTGCATAAGGACAGCCCGCTTCAATCTCGACTGGCTGATACCGGAATAACGCCGCACCGCCAACGTCACCCCGACCTGCCACGCCGCAGCTTCACGCAAAGGCGGGCCTGCCACGCCGTAGCTTCACGCGAAGGCGGGACCGAAGCGGAGGGAACTATTTAAATAGAAAAATTCCAAAGCCCCAAAGAGCCTGCCCTGAGCGAAGCCGAACGGGGCGTAAGCCCCCGGAAAACAAACCCAACCAAACGCCCTCAGCCCCAACGGGGCGAAAGAAAAAACATCCACAAGACCATACCTGCCTCATCCAAATCGCCACTCATACCACATGGAGGCCACCCGCCGCCCCGTAGGATGGGTAACTTGTTACCCATGCGGTTTCCACAAAGGATTATTTCAGGACAACACGAAAGTCGAAGTCGTTGCCTATGGTGATGTTGAGCAGCTTTCACCCCACTTGGGCAGTTTTTCAGGATGAGACTGAATGGGTGCGCCGTAATCGAACATGAACGGCTTAGAAGAAATCAGTGTAACACACCATCCGGACAGGTCCTGGTTGAACAACCACGCCATGTAGAACATCCCACTCATGTCGCCGACGCTGGAGGTGTCCCACGCGCCTATTGTCTGGTTGAACGACCACGCATCCATGAACATCCCGTTCATCTCGGTGACGTTCGATGTCTCCCAGTCGCCGATATCCTGATTGAATAACTCCGCACGGTTGAACATATTGTTCATGTCGGTGACGTTTGCAGTATCCCAGCCGCCTATTGGCTGGTTGAACGATGACGCTCCAAGAAACATCCCGCTCATGTCGGTGCCGTTTGCAGTATTCCAGCCGCCTATTGGCTGGTTGAACGACGACGCCCCCGCAAACATCTCCTCCATGCGGGTGACGCTGGAGGTCTCCCATCCGTCGATATCCTGATTGAATAACTCCGCACCGTAGAACATATAGCTCATGTCGGTGACTTTCGAGGTGTCCCAGTCACCGATGTCCTGATTAAACGACGACGCACCTACGAACATCCCACTCATGTTGGTGACGCTGGAGGTATCCCAGCCGCCGATGTTCCCGTTGAACACCAACGCATATCTGAACATGGTGTACATGTTGGCCACGTTGGCGGTATCCCAGCTGCCTATGCTCCCGTTGAACGACGACGCATGGTAGAACATCCCGCCCATGTCGGTGACGTTTGCAGTATTCCAGCCGCCTATTGGCTGATTGAACGACCTCGCATTGCAGAACATATCGCTCATGTCGGTGACGCTGGAGGTGTCCCAGGCGCTGATGTCCTGATTAAAAGACAAAGGCCCCGCACCGTAGAACATCGAGCTCATGTCGGTGACGCTGGAGGTATCCCAGCTGCCGATGTTCCCATTGAACACCTTCGCATCGTAGAACATCGAGCTCATGTCGGTGACGTTTGAAATATCCCAGCCGCCAATGTCCTGATTGAACGAGAACGCCCGGCCGAACATATTGCTCATGTCGGTGACGTTGGAGATATCCCAACTGCCGATATCCTGGTTGAACGAGTCCGCATACCAGAACATATAGCGCATGTCGGTGACGGCTTCAATACCCTCCGAGGAGAGCGGTACTGAAACGAGATTGCGGCATAAATTGAATGCATGGTACATGCTGGTGAAACCCACATGTCCCCAGTTATCGACGCTCACCAGTTTTCGACGCTCGGAAGTCGAGCCGCCATTGTCGGAACTGTTGTATCCCGTTACGCTGCCGGTGACAGAGACGGTATAGATGCCGTCGATGTCGTAGTCGTGCATATGCGGACCCGGAGTGTTCACATCGGTGATGGTGCCATCCCCCCAGTCGATAGTAGCATCCACATCACCGGCTAATGCCAGGGTGACCATTGTGCCGACCGAGAGGCTCGTGTCCCAGGTCGTTACGAAAGCACGATAATAATTATCCAACCAGTCGGCGGTTAAGATCTCAAGGTCGTTGGCATCAACCCAGCTGGATAAGTCATAATCCGCTCCATCGCACCAGCCGTTCAAGGAGTTGCAATCCTCCAGCCACCACTCGGCAACAACAGCGAAATCAGTATAATCAACAAAACAGTCCCCGCCAAGGTCAGCCGACGGACAAACAGCGAAAGCTACCGGCAGATTGAGGGCTAATAAAAGGACTGCTCCAAAAATAACAAGTACCAACTTCTCCTTCATTTCCTCATCCTCTAAAATAAAGGTTTTCCCCCGCGTACAGAACTATTATACACGCCTTCACCAGCAAATCAAGAAGAAATTGTTCAGATTCAATAAATAAAATG
>DAOVVQ010000255.1 GCA_030637065.1 Planctomycetota bacterium | reverse complement strand
GTATCCGCCAACACTGCCGCAGCCCAGAGCCGCGTATGTGCCCGGATAGGGCGCGCCGACCTCGATCCAAAGCCTGAGCATTGTCTTCTGGTGTTCGCTTGCCTTTACACCATAGTGTGAGCCGTCGATCATTTTGAGTATCCGGCTGGCCGAGGAGCCAAGCTGGTGCGGCGGATAATTGCTTTTTGCCAGGTTTCGACCGTCGGAGAACAGCCGCCGAACCGTCATGGTATAATAGCTGTGAGAGAACATCGGCCCGCGGTCGCCGGTCAGGACGACCTTGCCGGCATACGGCCCGCCCTGCTCGGTCTTTTCGTAACCGTGACAGCCGCCGCAAAGGTCATCGAGGATCGGCTGAATATCACGCGGAAAGTCAAACACCTCCGGGCAATCTGCAACAGGTTCGATAACGCTGGCCGGCCGCTTAAGCGCCATCAGGTTGTCGCTGGGAGTATATGTCCGCGTCCGCTGCTCGTGACAGCCGATGCAACTACTCACCTCGCCGGGCTGAACGGTAAGAAAACTCTGCATCCGTTTTACCGCCATATCGTCCTTATCCAGAGCGACGAAGAACAGGCTCCTGAGGGCCGGAAGCTCCATATTCGCAGAGCCGTCCGCCTCAACGGGAACCGTACCGAGCACGCGTTCCAGCGTAAACGACCCGCCGTAGGTCAAAGGGTCCATCCCGCCGGTGAAATTGATCGGCTTAGGCAAACTTTCGATAACCAGCAGCTTGGTGATCTCTCCGGGCTTGACACCAGCCATGTTCCTGCCCTGGCTAACGTCGGCGAGGATCAATCGCCCGGTGGCCTCGGCTGGCTTGGCGTGGTCGGCGATTACGAACTCACGCTGCCGCTGGACGATCGGCCTGGGCTCGTGGCATTGATAGCCTGCATCGGCATCGTCTTTTGGCAACTCGTAGAGCCCGAATTCGCGGCCCGAACCATTAAGGAGCTTGATCCCCGCTGCGGAGGCGACCATGAACGCATCTTCGGAGAAGGCCCACGGGTCCCGATAGATCGGCTTGTTGCTGACCTGTCGGGCAGACCCCTGATCATCGGGCCCGCCTTTGGCGCTTAGTACAACCACAGCCCCATCGTGGTCGCGTTTGCCGTGTCCCGGCGAAAATATTGCAACCACCTTATCCGTTTGCGGGATCGGTTTGGCGTCTATCATTACCGTTTTGGGATGCAGGTTGCCGTAATAGACCATCAGGCCGGTCCCATCCGGATTTACGGTCCACAGATGATGGTAGTCGACCTGCGAGCGGTCGATATACTCCCACCGCTGATAGAGGACCCGCCCGTCGTCAAGGACCCAGGGCGTATTGTCCTGCTCGATATTGGCAGAGATCGGATGGATATTTTCGCCATTTTCGCCGCATCGGTACATCACAGCGACCTGCGTAACCCAGCAGTTCACCCAGCGGTTGCACCGTGTCGATACGAACACAATATCGCCGCTGGGAAGCCAGCAAGGCTCGAAATCATCGTAATCGCCGTCCGTAAGCTGTTTTAAGCCTGTTCCATCAGAGTTGATCTTCCAGAGATGATAATGCTCGCCGTCGCCCTTGCGCCAGGAAAAGAGTATCGTCCGACCGTCATAATGAACCACCGGGTCACGAACGCCGCCTAAGGGATCGTCGACCAGAAAGGTAACCTCACCGGTCCTGACGTTGAACTTGCACAGCTTGCCCCCCTGCCGGTACGTCACCCGCTTGCCATTATGATAGACAGCCGGCTTATTCTTAGGATGCTCGACGTCATCATGGGAGTAGTAGCCAATATTGGCATACCAGTGACCATCCGGCCCGGACTTGCGAACAGCAAAAACAACCTCCTCAACACCCGCCAGCGACCCCCGCAGAAAACCCTCCTTCGATTCGACACCCAAAGCCAAACAAGGCCAGGAAAGCAAAACCAAAGCCAAAACACCCCACAGGATCCCTGCAAATCCTATACAGCTTTTTCTCTTATGTCTAAGCATAACAACCATCCCATCGCTCAGGCAGGCTTAAATGCTACCGGCGTTATTTAATATCGACGTCGTCTCCGCCGATCCTCTTTAGCATCTTTGTCAGACGTTCCACGGTCTCGGGCTGCTCTTTGGCGATATTGTTCTTTTCCGAAGGGTCGGCTGCGAGGTTGAAAAGCTGGTAGGGCTTGCCGAACGGCTGGCCTTTGGGTGATTCGCGTCCGCCGGAGCCGTTGCCCAGAACCAGCTTCATCTTACCCTGGCGTATTGCAAAGACCCCGCCGGATGAATGATGAACGACCGCGGGCCGCTTAATGTCGCTACTACCCTCCAGCAGACCAAGGAAACTGTAACTGTCCTGGGAATCCGCTCTTGAAAACGGCTGGCCGGTAATATCCGCACAGGTTGCAAGAATATCGGTCAGGCAGATCGTCCGATCCGTCTTTGTGCCAGCCTTAACGCGGTCGGGCCAGCGGACAAAGAACGGCACGCGGTGCCCGGCCTCAAAGATATCCGCCTTGGTTCCGCGCCAATCGGCATTAGAGGTATGATGCTCCGGGCGAAACCCCTGCACCGTCTCGTCGTCTACATGGTCGCTCCTGCCATCGGTATATTTGTACATGAACGAACCGTTGTCGCTGGTCATTATCACGAGAGTATTATTCGCAATGCCATGCTCGTCCAGAGCATCGAGCACCTGCCCTACGGTCCAGTCGACCTGAATGACAAAATCGCCATACGGACCCAGCCCCGACTTTCCCTGGAATCGCGGGTGCGGCATGACCGGCTTGTGCGGAGCGGTCAAGGGAAAATACAGAAAGAAGGGGCGGTCTTTCCCAGCGCGACTGCCGATATATTCGGTCGCCCTGGCTAACAGGTGGTCGAGTACGTCAATGTGCTCGAAACCCTCAGCCATCTCACCCTCCCGGATATACACGGGAAAGTCTCCCATCTCTCTTATAAGCGAAGGGGTTTTTACAACTTTACTATCCCGAACAAAGACATAGGGCCCCATATCCAGAGAACCGGGAACAACATAGCAGGTATCAAAACCGATAGCGACAGGGCCATGACTTACGGGCTTGTCATAATCGATCGCCCCCTTTGCCGCTAAGTGCCTTAGCCCCTTTGCCCCGCTGTCGGGCTTGCCCGCTTTCCAGTTCCAGTCAATACCAAGATGCCACTTGCCGACACAGGCGGTATGATAACCGGCCTTTTTCAGGACCGATGCCAGCGTCTGCCTGCCCTTTTCGATCAGCGGCGGCGAATAACCGCTCAAGACGCCCCGCTTAAGCTCGCTGCGCCAGCAATATCGCCCGATCAAAAGGCCGTAGCGAGTCGGCGTACAGACCGCCGACGGAGTGTGGGCATCGGTAAAGGTCATCCCCTCAGCCGCCAGACTGTCCAGATTCGGAGTCGGGATCTTCGACGACTTATTCAGGGCATGCACATCGCCATAACCCATATCATCAGCTAAAATAAGAACGATGTTGGGCTTTTGAATTGATGATGCCCCCGCGTTCTTTGCAAAGGTAACACCCGCCGCCAAACCAAGCACAAGCACCACACCTAAGATTGTTGAATATGCCCCTCTGTGTCTGTCCATTTTTTCACCGCCTGATTCTTCAGTCGCTTATTCCGAGTTTCTTCAGGGCCGCCTCCAAAGCAAACTGCACAAACATACCCTGGTCTGCGCCTATCTGCCCCGATCGTTTTAGTGTTGCCTTCATGGCTTTAATCGCCGGGCGGGCCTTTTCGCCCAACATTTGCAGCGTCCTGGCTGCGCCAACGACCTCGTTGCCGTCTTTGCTAGCAAGCGAATCGGTCAACACGTCCAGGGCCTTACTTGACCCTTCCAACTCGACCAAAACGCCGGCTGACTCAATCCGCACGCAGGCGGATTTGTCGCTCAAGGCCTTTGTCAGGGCCTTTCGAGCAGGTTTGGCCTTCTTGCCGACCGCCCTTAGCCCCATCGCAGCCCAGTATCGAACCGCACCATCGGGATCCGCTAAGAGAGCGATCTGTTCGTCGATCGCATCATCGCGCCCAACCAGACCAGCGGCATCGAGCACGCCCTTACGCGGGTACTTTTCCGTCTGTCTGGCCATCTGATAAGGCGTAGTCGCCGCACAGCGGTCCGTCAATTCGACCTCCGGGAGGAACCCCAGATCCAGCGTCCGGGCCATCCACCGCTCGTGAAGCCTGCGCATCTTTTCCAGTATCTTTTTATGAGCGGGCGAATGGGCGAGATTGTGCATCTGATGAAAATCATTCTGCGTGTCGTACAACTCTTCGGTCGCTTTGGTCGGCCCGGCATACGACATTTGCGCAGCGCCGAGCCTGCCCTCTTCCGCCAGGCGGGTAATCTCCTGGCGAACCTCGGACATATCCGAATACCCCTCCGGCTGATTGTACGACAAATGAGGCATATAGTTTCGCACGTACAGGTATCGCTTATCACGCACGCTGCGAGTTAAGTCATAGGCCTCGTCGACGCGGTCCCTCGTGCCATAGACATATTCGCGAGGCTCAGATTCCGCCTTGCCAAGGAAGGCATGACCCTGCATATACCGCGGAATATCCAGCCCGGTCAGACTAAGCACCGTCGGAGCAAAGTCGACAAAGCTGACCAAACGGTCGATCTTCTCTCCCGCCGCCGCTGGAGCCAGATGCCGGTACTTCTTCGGGAATCGAATGATAAGCGGAACATGCATCCCCGAATCAAGAACAAGCCGCTTGCCCCGAGGCATACCCATCCCGTGGTCGGAGTAGAAGAACACGATCGTATCCTCGGCCAGACCGTCTTCTTCAAGCTCTCTCAAGATCCTGCCGACATCGTCCTTATCCATCGCCGTAATGCAGTCATAGTAACGCGCCATCGTCCGGCGGGTTATCGGCGTATCGGGCCAGTACGGCGGAATAGGAGCCTCGGCTGGGTCGTGCCGCTCGCTGGGCGCGAGCTTATCGCGAATCTCTTTTTTGAACTGCTCATACGGATAAATAGTAGTCCGGCTCTGGTGGGTCACCATGGCATTGAAAACACTAAAGAACGGCTGATCCGACTTGCGACCCCGCCAATGGGCCTCCGAACTGCTCTCGTTCCATGAGTCCTCGATCATCTGCTTTGCATTACTCGTGTTGTAATCGGTCTTGACGTTATTAGTGCAGTAATACCCCGCCTGCCGAAGATACGTCGGAAAGCCCTTCATGTACTTGGGAATGGGGAACGCCGACCGAAGATTCATCGTCCCCGTCGACGTTGCATAGACGCCCGTGATCAGGCACGAACGAGCCGGCGAACATACCGGCGACGAGGCATAGGCGTTGGTGTAACGGACGCTCTCAGCGGCAAACCGGTCGATATTCGGAGTGATCGCATATTCGTCCCCCCAACAGCCGAGATTTGCACTCATATCCTCGATAGTGATCCAGAGGATATTCGGCCTTTTCGAGACTTCTCTGGCGGCAAATGCGAATCTCGCCGCCCTGGGCCCTGCCGCTGCCGCAAAAACGCCCAGCCGCAAAAAAGTTCTCCTGTCCAATGAATTTCCAATTGATGAACGATTTGTCATGATCGGCTTCCAGTTAGAGCAAAAAAACACATTCGCAGTCCAAACAACGGACCGATTATATCGCGCAAAACCCCAAT
>DAOVVQ010000277.1 GCA_030637065.1 Planctomycetota bacterium | reverse complement strand
TCGTCCTCAGCAGCGAAGATGCCCTCAATCTCGCAAAGAACCATCCCGACAAGACCGTCGTCTTCATCGCGGTAGGTTTTGAGACGACGACCCCCGCGACCGCGGTCGCCGTAGCCGATGCCGCCAAAGCCGGGATCGAAAATTTCTGCGTCCTCAGCGGGCACAAGCTGGTCATCCCCGCGATGGAGGCCCTTCTCTCCGACGAAAGCAACCGGATCGACGCCTTCCTCTGCCCCGGCCACGTCAGCGTTATCATCGGGTCGAACGCTTATGCTCCCATCGTCGAGCGGTTCAAAAAGCCGTGCGTCGTGGCGGGCTTCGAGCCGATGCAGGTCATCGAGGGTATCGCCGAGATTTGCCGGCAGGTCGCCGATGATGCTGCCGAGGTCGGTTCCGTCTACGCCGCCGCCGTCCATCCGGAAGGAAACACTGTCGCCCAGAGAATAATCGACGAATATTTCGAGCCTTACGACGGTTACTGGCGCGGCTTGGGCAAGATACCCAATGGAACGTTGAGACTGAGGGACGAATACGCCCGCTTCGATGCCATGAAGCGTTTCGGTATCGAGGAGATCCCAGCCGAAGAACTCGGCGGCTGTCGCTGTGGCGAGGTTCTTTGCGGTTTGATAGACCCGCCCCAGTGCCCGATGTTCGCGACCGAATGCACGCCCGACAGCGCCGTCGGGCCCTGCATGGTAAGCTCGGAGGGCGCCTGCTCGGCATGGTACAAATACGGCAGAAAAAGAGACCGCCGATCATGACCCAAAGCGAAGGCAAAAAGATAATGCTCGCCCACGGCGGCGGCGGAAGGCTCACGAGTAATCTTATCGCCGAGACCATCCTGCCGAAATTCAAAAACGATATCCTCGACAGATTATCCGACTCAGCGGACCTGGATCTTTCTTCTCCGGCGATATGTTTCACCACGGACAGCTTCGTCGTTAAGCCATTATTCTTCAGCGGCGGCGATATCGGAAAGCTCGCCGTCTGCGGAACGGTAAACGACCTCGCCGTTGCCGGAGCAAAACCGGCAGCGCTTAGCCTTTCGCTGATAATCGAGGAAGGTTTTCCTTTTAGCGATCTTGAAAGGATCCTCCAAAGTGCAGCCGACACCGCAGCCGATGCCGGCGTCGCCATCGTCACCGGCGACACAAAGGTCGTCGAAACAGGTGCAGCCGACGGCATCTTCATCAACACCGCCGGCGTTGGCACCAGGATCGAAGGAGTTGAACTGTCGATATCGAAGATCGCACCCGGCGATAAGGTCATAATCAACGGCAATATCGGCGATCACGGCATGACGATCATCTCGCAAAGGGAGGGTATCAAATTCGATTCGCCGCTTAAAAGCGACTGTGCCTGCCTGGCCGGTCTTACCGGCGACATCTTGCAGTCAGCGGCGGGCGTAAAATTCATGCGCGACCCGACCCGCGGCGGCATTGCAGCTACGCTTAACGAGATCGCCACCGCTACCGGCCACAGTGTCGAGATCGAGCAGACCGTCCTGCCGATAGACCCCGTCGCCCGCGTAGCGGCGGAGATGTTGGGCTTTGACCTGCTGGATATCGCAAACGAGGGCAAGGTAGTCGTCGTCGCCCCAGCCGAATCGGCACAGGCGGTTCTTGAGGCGTGCCAGAGCCACGCGCTCGGCAAAGATGCAGCCGTCATCGGACAGGTTGTCGATTCGCAGGAGACCTCCGGCATCGTCGAGTTGATCACCGAGATCGGCGGACGAAGGGTCGTCCAGATGCCATACGGTCGCGAACTCCCGAGGATATGCTGATGCACGAGACCATGGTGGCACAGAGCATTATCGAGGCGATTACCGCCGAGGCCCAAAAGCAGCAGGCCAGACCGATCGCCGCCAGGATATCCTGCGGCCAGCTCAATCCCATCAACGAAGAGGTGCTCAATTTCGCCTTCGAGGCCATCGCGAAAGGGACCGTCTGCGAAGGGACAAAGCTCACCGTCGTCGAGATCACCCTGAAATGCACTTGCAAAAAATGTGGCAGGACACACGGTTTTGATATATACTCGCCCGCTTGTCCCGGGTGCGGCAGCACCGATTTCGATATCAACCCAGATGCCCCGCTACTGCTCGAAGAGATAGAATTTGAGTAACACTTTAGCCATGTGCTGCATGCGTCTTGTCATTCCCGCGAAAGCGGGAATCCAGCATGAAATAGCATCCGCCAAAGGCGGATTCCTGTTTCTTGCATCTGGCTAAAATGTTACGAATTTGAGGATAACTGACCGAAAATGAAAGTTGCTCTAAACAAGAAGATCTTAGATAAGAACACCGAGTGTGCGATCCGCAACAAGGCCTTCTTTCGCGATAATAAGACGCTGTGCCTGAACGTAATTTCCTCGCCCGGCTCTGGTAAGACGACGATTATTTCCAAAACAGTTACGGACATCGGCGACAAACTGAAGATCGGCGTAGTGGAAGGCGATATCAAAACCGATATCGACGCCCAGAAGGTCAGGGCAGCCGGAGCAGTCGCCGTGCAGATCGAGACGCGGGGAGCATGCCATCTCACAGCCGAGCAGGTAACGGGCGCACTTTCCGCGATTGGCGCCGGCGACCTGGATGTGGTCTTCATTGAAAATGTCGGCAACCTGGTTTGCCCTTCCGCCTTCGATCTCGGCGAGCAGGCCAGGGTGGTCGTCCTCTCGGTTCCCGAAGGCGACGACAAGCCCGCCAAGTATCCGGGCACCTTTGCCAAGGCCGACGTCCTTCTTATCAATAAGATCGACCTGATCGATTACATAGATTTCAGCCTCGACCGGGTCATCGCCGACGTTCGCTCGTTAAAACCAAAACTTGAGATATTCCAGGTCTCCGCGACGACCGGCGAGGGGATGCAGGGCTGGTACGACTGGCTTCAAGCCAGGGCCAGAGACTTTGCAGGACAGAAGAGTTGAGTTTTGTTCGTTTCTGAATTGATTTAAGGAGAAAACAATGAAATACGTAACGTCATCAATAATTGTCCTTTTGATTATTCTCTCGGTGTTCGGCTATGTTGGATGGCGCCTGTATATTGCGTCTTCCGGCAGTGAACTTCAGGACCAAAGGACATTTGGCCAGGATGTGGAATTTCTAAAGAACCACACGGATGCAATTGTTTTGTCCGACCAGTCGGGCAACAGCCGGGTCGCACTGGTGCCCGCCTATCAAGGTCGCGTCATGACCAGTACCGCGACCGGACCGGATGGATTGAGTTTCGGCTGGACCAACTACGATCTGATCGAATCCGGCGAGATTCAACCTCACATTAACGCCTTTGGCGGCGAGGAGCGTTTCTGGATGGGGCCCGAGGGTGGCCAGTTTGCAATCTTCTTTCCAAAGGGTACAGATGAATTCAACCTGGAAAACTGGCAGACGCCGGCGGTGATTGATACCGAACCTTACGACCTGATTTCGCAGACCTCTGACACTGCATCCTTCCGCAAGCGAACGCAACTGACAAATGTCTCCGGCGGCGAGTTCGATATCCAGATTGACCGGACCGTTCGCATCCTGCCAGCGGCCGAAATGCGAAAACATTTAGGCGCTCCGGTCCCGGATTCTGTCAACAGCGTTGCATATCAATCCGATAACAGCATCACCAATAAAGGCACGAAGCCCTGGCGAAAAAAGACCGGGCTGCTTTCGATATGGATGCTCGGCATGTTCAAGCATTCACCCACTACTACGGTGGTTATCCCCTTCCATCCCGGTCCGGAAAGCCGGCTTGGGCCGAAGGTGAACGATACGTATTTCGGCAAGGTCCCAGCCGATCGCCTCGTCGTCGAAGAAGATGTGCTGTTCTTTAGCGGCGACGGCCAATACCGGAGCAAGATCGGCCTCTCGCCCCTGCGGTCCAAACCGATCGCCGGCAGTTACGACGCCCAGAACCAGGTCCTGACCATCGTCCAGTATACGAAGCCGCAAGGCGCAACCGATTATGTCAATTCGATGTGGGAGTTCCAGGATGCCCCTTACGGCGGCGATGTGGTCAATTCCTATAACGACGGCCCACCGGAGCCCGGGGCAGCGCCGCTAGGCCCATTCTATGAGTTGGAGACATCGTCGCCGGCGGCCGAGCTAAAGCCCGGCCAGACGCTCTCTCACATGAACCGGACGTTTCATCTGCAAGGCGCAGAGGCCGACCTCGACCCGATCGCAAGGGCAACGTTGGGTGTTTCGATCGACAGAATAAAAACGGCCCTGACAAAATAAACGAGCCGTAGGATGGGTAACGATCCTATCTGCCTATAAGGCAGTTACCCATGCGGTGCTGCTTGTTACCCGCGTGGTTCTGCTCGTTACCCATGCGGTGTTATATATTTTACAGAAGGTAAGGACATTATGGATCATTTCAGTTACAGAGGCGGCAAATTATTCGCCGAAGACATTGCAGTCGAGGACATCGCAGCCGAGGTTGGCACGCCGGTTTATATCTACAGCAAGGCGACGGTGCTGGACCATCTAAAGAAGATACAGTCCGCCCACGCAGAACTCGACACGACGATCTGCTATTCGATCAAGGCGTGCAGCAATATTAATATCCTGCGGTTTCTCGCCGCCGCCGGCAGCGGGTTCGATATCGTCAGCGGCGGAGAGCTGTTCCGCGCCAAGCAGGCCGGCGCCGATACCTCGAAGATCGTCTACGCAAGCGTCGGCAAAACCGACAAGGAGATCGTCGACGCCCTCGATGCGCAGATCGGCTACTTCAATATCGAATCCGAGGCGGAGCTTGAAAACCTGATTGTCCTGGCCAAGAAGACCGGCAAGAGAGCCAAGGCCGCCCTGCGAGTGAACCCGGATGTCGACCCCGGAACGCACAGGCACATTACCACCGGCGTTAAGGAGACCAAGTTCGGCGTCGATATCGAGCGGGCGAGAAAGGTCTTCGCCGATTACGGCAAAAACGGCGTCGTCGACCTGTGCGCGATCCACGTCCACTTAGGCTCCGGCGGCAAGACCATCGACCCGTATACCGACGCGATAAAGAAGATCCTCCCCCTGATCGACGAACTGCGGGCCGACGGCCACCGGATAGAGGCCCTTGACCTCGGCGGTGGTTACGGTGCCGAT
>DAOVVQ010000166.1 GCA_030637065.1 Planctomycetota bacterium | reverse complement strand
GGCAAGATTGAAAGGTTTCATCGCTCTGCCAAAGAGAAGATACTGCTGCATGTATGGGAGTCGCCGGAGATGCTGAAAGCCGAGATCGGCAGATTTATCAATTGATATAACTGTGGCAGATAAGGGTGGTCCCGATGCACATCGGGATTTGGCGAAGCCAAACCGATGGTGGGCGCCGGTGTGCATACGACAACCGGTTTGCTACGCAAATCCCGATAAATCGGGACCACCCTTGCTGGCGGACTGACACGCATTTTTTTAAGGGGATTGGTCTTAACGGCATTTAAGGACTCGTAAACGGCGATTTTTTGAAAAAGTTGAAATTTTTTAAAAAAGTGTTTGACTTTACATAGTTTGTGTTACATACTATACGAAGTAAACTAAACGGCATCGGCCTTTTGGCCGGATGTCGGCTGTTATGCGAAATCGTGATCTTATTGGAGGTTTTACTAATGAAATTTGAACGTGAACTGCTCAAAGGTGTGGCTCCTGCTGTGGTGCTTGAGGTTTTGTCCCGCGGCAAGATGTACGGCTATGAACTCGGCGAGGCGATCCATCAGCGGAGCGGCGACATCCTCACACTTGGCCGGGGGACGCTTTATCCGCTGCTCTACAACCTCGAGGCCAAGGGTCTTGTCGTTGCTGAGTGGGACGAAAACGAGTCCAAACGCCGCCGCCGCTACTACTCGATCACGGGCAAAGGCCGCGACCAGTTGGCCCGCCAGAAGGACCAGTGGTCCCAACTCCAGCAGGCCGTAGGGCTCGTCTTCGGAATGCCCGGTGCAAACGTCCAGCTTGCCTGATCAGGGACAAACAAGTCTTTTGGAGCAAGCCGATCATGACAGATAAGGATCCATCTCTCAAACATTTGCCGCAAAGTGCGTCTGACTACATAGAAGCCGTAATAAAGAAGATGCGCTACCGTAAAACGGTCCGCGCCGACGTTCGTGCCGAGTTGCTTGAGCATTTTGCCGATGCACTTGGCAAATGTGAAACGGATGAAGAGCGGCAAAAGTTAGCTGGGGAACTTATCATTGAGTTTGGCGATGCGGCCCTGCTGGCAAGGCTGATCCGCCGGGGCAAGAGGCGATGCCGGTCTCTGCGGCAGAAGTTGCTTGCAGGCTGTATTCAGGCAATTGGGGTGATTGCCATCTTGTTTTCTCTGTACACGGCATGGTTCGTAACCGGTAAGCCGGTCGTGGAAACGGATTATCTGGCGCTGCTCAACCGGATGCACAGAGATGCCAAGGGTGTGGTTTCAGACGATCAAAATGCCCGGCTGGACTATGATAAGGGCATGGAGGTTTTTGCCGACTTCGATGAAGAAGAATCCGAAGTCATAGAAAGCTATGCAGCCGGTCTGTCGCGCGAACCCCTGACGAATGACCAACAGGCACTTGTTGATAAGTGGCTTGATAAGAATCAGAGTTCATGGGGGCATTTCGTGGCCGGTTCCAAGAGACCGTTCTTCTACCATCACGCCGAATATGGAAGCGAAAACCTTGAAAATGAACTGTCCCAGTTGGCCTATCCCATACATTACTTCTGGCGACCCATAAGAAGGATCGCATGTTGGCGTATATGGAGGGCTCTGGAGCAAGGCGAAACCGATCAAGCACTGCAGGATTGTTTTGTTATGCTCAGGATGGCCCGCCAGTTGTCGGAGAATAGTTACTGGATGGTCGAACATATGATAGCTATCATATCGACCAGGGAGTCGCTTGACCTGATGTTGCATATTGTCGACACAAATCAACTTTCACCGGCCAAACTCAAACAGCTCCAGAAACAATTGACCGAGTTTTTCCCGGACGGCTATCCAATGATAACTCTATGTATGGAAGAGATGAAAATGTCGGGGCTGGATTACATACAGCACAATTATACCAGCAACGGTTCCGGCGGCGGCCATGCGATCCCCAGCAGCTTTAAAAAGCAGTATCGGTATAAGGACTGGCCTGAAGTCATCAGGGTGCCCTGGTGTACGGTCCGGAGCATGGCCCTTGCCACGCGTGATGAAACGATAGCCATGCTGACGAAAACTGACGACTATATAATCAAAGATGTGCAAATGACCCCTTATCAGTTTAAGGTAAACGGCAGCAGCGCCAAAGAGTTTGTCAGCAAAATATCCAGGCTCAAGTTTCCTGATTTTAATGCACCTGTTATGCGCCGAAGATCTGACATGGCATTTCAAATGAAAGCGTATCATGAGGCGGCGATCGCCATATTGGCGTTGGAGAGGTGGAAGCTGGACAAGGGCCGGTATCCGGATAGAATAGATGAATTGGTCGATGGCGGCTATCTGGCGGGGCTTGCGATGGATCCGTATAGCGATGGGCCGCTGATTTACAGGAAGACTAACGATGGTTTTACTTTGTACAGCGTAGGGACAGATTTTGACGATGACGGAGGCGAGCACGGAACAGATTCCGAAGGCAAGGTAGTGTCATGGATCAATAAGTGGAATATCGAAAGCGGCGATGCGGTCTTTTGGCCCATTGAATAAGATGCGTTTAGAGGTGATTGGGTGAAGGTAAAGAGAATAGTTGTTGCTGTTTGTGTCGGACTGGCCGTCGGGCTGGTCAATGTCTGCGTCAACCTCTATTTCTCCCCTGAACCCAGGCACTTGTTCATAATCCCGGTACTGATGTTAGCTGGCGGGGGCATTTACGTTGCCACGAGGAAGGAAGGAGTATATGCTTTTTTGGGCGAGGAAGATCCGCCGGTCGCGGAATATATCGAACCGCTGCCCGATCTGATCACCACCGAGCTGCCGGCCTGTGCCTATGTGTACATAGAATCGGTCATCCTGGCCATGCGATACCGAAGGTCCGTCCGCGCGAAAGTGGAAGCCGAACTTATCACGCACTTCCAGGACGCCATGAAAGATTGCCAAAGCGCCGGGGACAGGAAGGATGTCGCTGAGGGGATCGTTGCCGAGTTCGGCGAGCCCCGGCTCCTGGCAAGACTCATCCGCCGTGGCAAAAAACGCTGCCGACCCCTATGGCGAAAGGCGGCTGACCTGGCATTACAGGTCTCGGCACTAATGGTCATCCTTTATTTTGTGTACACGGTCTGGTTCATGTTGGGAAGGCCAACCATCGACGTCGATTATCTCGCCATTTTGAATGAGAAGAACCGCTCAGGTGTAACCGACGAGAATAATGCCCGGCTGAATTATGACAGGGCCAAAGAGCTTTACGTAGAGCCGGACACGACCATAAAAGAGGAGATCAACGGCGGCGGATTCTGGGGCCGGGCACACAACGACGATTATGAGGCTATTACCAAGGCTCAGCGCAAAGCGATCTCTAAATGGCTAAAACAAAACGAGCCGACATGGCGTCAGTGCGTCGCTGCAAGCCGGAAACAATATTACTACGCTGAATACGAATACACCGAACCGGACGACGAGAAATGGCTCATTAATCTTGTTTCTCCAATGGATGTTCAGCTCATGGCGGTCGACCTGCGTAATCTGGGCCTTTGGCGGGCACGCACCGGTATCGAACGCGGCCAGACCGAACAGGCTATAGAGGACTGCCTTGTGTTGCTCGGGATCAGCCGAAACCTGCGCGAAAAACCGCTTGAGATAGTTAATCACATGGTAGGTATATTGATCGATAAAACGGTGCATACGGCCCTTTTGCAGATTATAGACCAGCCCGGCATGTCGGCTTCCGATCTGCAGGACTTACAGCAGCAACTGTCAAACATGCATCCGCAGGGATACCCCGATTTTAACGTGGAAGGGATAAGGACAATGTTTCTCGATACTGTTCAGCGCATTTTCACCAAAGGCGGTCCCGGCGGAGGGCACCTTATTCCGGGCAGACTGGTTGCTTATCATAACCGTCTTATGTACGCCGGCAGCTCGAAAGAAAGCCCGTCCCTGGCTGGGGCTGTAACGATATGCCTGGCCCATGCCGGTCGCGACGAGACAATCGCAAAATATGACGAAGTATTTGGCCGTGCCAACCATCCGCTTGTTACGATGACCCCTTACCAACGATACAGCATTGGCGATTCTGTCAGTGGGCATCCGGAGTTGATGAAACCTAAATACCATCTGATACAACAATATGGAGTGCCGCTACCG
The DNA here is from genome assembly GCA_030637065.1 of Planctomycetota bacterium. GTDB lineage: Bacteria > Planctomycetota > Phycisphaerae > Sedimentisphaerales > Anaerohalosphaeraceae > DAOVVQ01. The sequence continues at coordinate 4,317 of DAOVVQ010000166.1, read as the reverse complement.
ATCGGTCGTTTTGACAGCCGCTACGAAGCAAAGTCGGTCTATGAGGCTGTGGTAACCGTGATAGCGATTAAGCGATATCGCCTGGAAAAGGGCGAGTTTCCCGAAGATCTGGACCGCTTAATTCAATCCGGATTTCTAAAGGGCCTGCCAGACGATCCCTTTGGCGAAGGACCCTTGCGGTACGCCAGGCGAGGGGATGATTTCATACTGTACAGCCTTGGACACGATTTTGACGACGATGGCGGCACACCCGGCGTAGACACGGAGGATCGCCCCAATTTGTACAGCGGAACCTACTTTGGCGGCGATGCAGTCTTTTGGCCGCCGGATTTCTACGGCTGGTAGCAAATCGCATAAGACAGTACGGCTGTGTCGTTACCGCCTGCCCTGAGTTTGCTCCTGGCCCATGAATCCTGCGTTGTCTTTTTTTGCGGCGATTATGAACTGCTCGATTAGCTGCTTTGCCGGCCAGGTTTTGTCGTATCTTTTTTCGTTTTGGCTGAACCAGTCGAACATTCCTGTTAGTGGTACTACCTCTCGGCTGGAGCCTTCCAGTTTTGTGGTCAGTTCAGCTAAGACATTGGCGAAATTGACGGGCATTTGGACAGCATGGTCGGTTTTTATGCCTCCTTTTTCGCATTGGGCCGCCGGGCCTGTTACGAGCCACTGGCGGCAGAGCAGCGGTCTTTGTTCGTAGATCGCGCACAAGCCGCCCGACAGAAAGGGGCAGTTAATTTCGAGACTCTGGTATCTGTCCGAGCCGAACCAGTCGCTTACCTGCTGGCGATATGCCTCAGCGGCATTGGGATTAAGCGGCCCCTCGGCAGCGAGGTCCTCTTGCAGTTTGCCGCCTACCTGCCCGGCGGCGTCCCTGCACGCAGCGATCACCATCTCGCGTACATCCATCGGCAGCGAGACTATTTCTTGCACCAGCCGAAACGCCTCCGGTACCGAAAGCAATATCAACTGCCGGCAGCACGCACAGCAGCCCTTTTTGCAGGTGATCTCAGGACCGTTTTTGGAAAGCTGTTCGATGACCATATCGATAACGCGGTCGCAAATCTCCCTGGCGATGGGTACGATGTCGGCAAGTCGCGCTTCTGAGCCGCTGGCGGCGATATGCAGATGCAAACTCTGCCCCAGGACATCCAGATCGAGACCCGATACCGTAAGATCGCCGTCTTTTTGCGCACCGGCTGCGGCTGAATCATTCAACAGAAAAATTGCCCCGCTGTTACTCACGATCGGCGTCTCCACTGCACAAGTTACGGACGCCCTCTACCCCGCCCCCTCCATGCCAGCCGTATGGACGCCTCAATCAACAGACTCTCCACCGTCAAAGGCATTTCTGCACCTTGTACCCACTCCCCCATGACAACCGCTATAATCGACAGCACCCGGCCAAAACCGGACACGTTTTGAATCGTCGATCTCTTAGCTGGGTCTTACGTTTGTTGCTTCCGGGCCCTTGCGGCCTTCGGTGCTCTCGAACTCGACCTTCTGGCCGTCCTGGAGTGCGCGAAAACCTTCGGCTGCGATGTTCGAGTAATGCACAAATATGTCCTCACTCCCATCGTCTGGAGTGATGAAACCGAACCCTTTTTTCGCATCGAACCACTTTACTGTACCTGTATCCACTTTCATAGCTCCCCGGCCCCAAAAGAGGCCTGTCATGACAACTCCCTCTTAATTACACAGCGAGCAGCCCTGAGGGAAGTAGCGGCTGTCGCCAATCGTCTGCTACTAATAAAGCTGAAAACTGTCCCGTTGTCAAGTAAACTTCCGTAAATTTATTACCAATTTTGCGTCATACGCAACCCCCCTGTCCGCGGAGAGGCCTTTGTCAGCCGTAATATCGACGCCCAATCGCCCCCAAACCGCGAATAAAGCGGATTATCGCCGTTTTAGTGGCCCTATCGCACGCGGCGACCCGTATTCCTGACAGGCTATGTCGCGTTAAGGTCTTTTTCTCCTTTACATTCACCCGCCGTGAAAATACAATATTGACCTGTGCAAATGCACTTTTGGGATCGAGCTATGGAACGAGTACAGATTTACGATACGACGTTGCGGGACGGGATGCAGTCTGAGGGCGTCAGCTTTTCGTTGGCTGACAAACTGCTGGTCGCCCGGCGTCTGGACGAAACCGGGCTGGACTATATCGAGGGCGGTTACGCGGCAGCCAGCCCCAAGGAGATGGAGTTCTTCAAGCAGGTCAAGAAGCTCGGCCTCGAGCACGCAAAGGTAGCGGCTTTCGGCAGTACCCGCCGCGCTGACAGCACAGCCGCAGATGACGCCTCGCTTAAGGCGATATTGGCGTGCCGAACACCGGCTGCGACGCTGGTGGGCAAGACCTGGGATATGCATGTCAGGGAGGTCCTTCGCTGCTCGCTGGAAAAAAATCTTGCCATCTGCGCCGAGTCGGTCAAATTTCTCAAGAGTAAACGCAAAGAGGTGATCTTCGACGCCGAGCATTTTTTCGACGGCTTCAAGAACAATCCGAAATATGCGATGAAGGTACTCGCCGCAGCCGCCGATGCGGGAGCGAAGGCGCTGGTCCTGTGCGAGACCAACGGCGGATGCCTGCCCGATGAGGTCGCCGAGATAACAGGACAGGTTTGCAGCGAGTTCGCAGGCCTTACCGTCGGCATCCATACGCACAACGACTGCGACTGCGCCGTGGCCAGCACATTGGCCGCCGTCTCAGCCGGAGCCCGCCACGTACAGGGAACCATCAACGGCCTGGGCGAACGGGTTGGCAACGCGAATCTGTGTACGATAATCCCGAACCTCGCCCTGAAGATGAATTACGAATTACTGAGCAATGAGAAGATAAAATCACTGACGGAGCTTTCGCGGTTCGTCTTCGAGATCGCCAATATGGCGCCGGTTACGAATATGCCTTATGTCGGCGAGAGCGCCTTTGCGCACAAGGCCGGGCTCCACGTCGACGCCATCAGGAAGAACAAACGCACCTACGAGCACATCGAGCCTTCCGACGTCGGCAATGAGAGGCGATTTTTGATCTCCGAGCTTTCCGGGTCGTCGAATATCCTGGCCCAGCTTGAAAAGAAAAAGCTCGCCAATGACAGGCCGCTTGCCCGCAGGATACTCAAGGTCGTTCAGGACCTCGAGAATGAAGGCTACCAGTTCGAGGCCGCCGAGGCGAGTTTCGATATCATCGTGAAAAAGGCGATGGGTAAATACAAGCCGAGTTTCAAGCTGGAAAAGTACCACGTAAACGTCGAGAAAAGTGCTGACGGCGATATCGTTACCGAGGCGACGGTCAAACTCGCCGTTGACGGCGTTGTCGAGCACGTGGTAAGCGAAGGCGATGGCCCGGTCAACGCGCTTGACGGGGCGCTCAGGAAATCGCTCGAGCCCTTCTACCCGAACATCCGCGACATGAAGCTGATCGACTACAAGGTTCGAGTGGTAAATGCCCTGGCTGGGACGGCGGCACGGGTCCGCGTCATCATCGAGTCGAGAGACCAGAACTCGTTATGGGGCACGGTCGGCGTGTCGGAAAATATAATCGAGGCAAGCTGGAAAGCCCTCGTTGACAGCGTGGAATACAAGATACTAAAAGACGCCGAATAATAAGGACCTGCGATCCGGGCCGTTACCTGCATGTTTCCGGCTCGAACGGAATACATACTCAATTTTCAGCAGATGGAGGCGGCAATGACTCGAAGGAACTTCCTCAAGGCGATATCGCTGAACATAGCCGCTCTGGCCCTGCTGCTCTGCGGACCGGCGTCAATAGCTTCGCCCCCAGCCGAGTATGACATTGTCGTCTATGGCGGCACATCCGCCGGGGTCATCGCCGCGGTCCAGGCTATACGCATGGGCAAGTCCGCAATCGACTCCGACCTGCAAACGATGTGGACATTCGAATCTCACGTTGCCGAACGGGTCTTTGAAGAACTCGTTGCCGAATATAATATCCCGGCACACCGCGACCACGGCGTCCGAATGAATGGTGTGCAAATCGAATCGATCACCAAACTGAGCGAACAGAGCAGGATGCAAACAACATTGCAGTTAATATGCAAGTACATAAAACAACTCAGATGGAGGTAGAAATGAAACGACGTGACTTCTTAAAGGCTTTGTCATTGAACGTTGCTGCACTGGCCCAGTCGGGCTGTGTGAAGACGATCACCCGGACATCCAAGGGCAGGCCCAACATCGTGTTTTTTCTTGTCGATGACCTTGGCTGGGCTGATATCGGGTGTTACGGCAGCAGTTTTTATGAAACGCCCAACGTTGACGCCCTCGCCGCTGAGTCGATGCGGTTTACCGATGCCTACGCAG
>DAOVVQ010000022.1 GCA_030637065.1 Planctomycetota bacterium | reverse complement strand
TCGTGGAGGACGGCGTCTCGCTGATCTTGCGAAAATCGCTCGGCCAGGCGGATCACGAATACGAACCAGCTCATTTGGCAGCCGTCGGGCTCGGTTGGGACGATGATGCGGTCGTCGCCGGAGAGGATTTGGCGGTACATGACTGCGACGTGACTGCGTTTTTCGACGAACTCGTCGAGTCTGGCGAGCTGGGTGATGCCGAGGGCGCAGTTGATGTCGCTGAGGCGGTAATTGTAGCCTAATCGGTCGTGGGCTAGCCATCCGCCTCCGGCGCCGCGGCCCTGATTGCGGAGCGAGACGCAGAGGTCGGCCAGGTCGTCGTCGTCGGTGAGGATCATGCCTCCTTCGCCGGTTGTGATCTGCTTGTTGGGGTAGAAGGCGAAAACGCTCATTGTGCCGAAGGCGCCGACCTTTTTGTCGCCGATCTTCGAGCCAGCCCCTTCGCAACTGTCTTCGATCACTGGCAGGTTGTGCTTGGCTGCGATGTCGCAGACGGTATCGAGGCCGACGGGGTTGCCGAAGATCACGACTGGCAGGATGGCCTTTGTCCGGTCGGTGATCTTTTGTTCGATTGCGGCTGGGTCGATGTTGAGGGTGACGGGGTCTATGTCGACGAAGACGGGTTTTGCGCCAGCCATCATGATCGAGGTGGCTGAGGCGATGAACGTAAACGGGGTGGTGATGACCTCGTCTCCCGGCCTCAGGCCGAGGGCCTGGGTGCAGAGGAAGAGCCCGCTCGTGCCGCTATTGACGGCGACAGCCCGCTTTCTGCCGATATATTGGGCGAACGCCTGCTCGAACTGCCCTAATTTGGGCCCCAAAGAAAGATTGGGCCCGCGGAGAACCTCGCAAACGGCATCAATATCGGCATCATTGATGTCAGGGCGAGAAAGATTAACCCGAAATTCCATAAACCAAACTCCAAAAACCGTAAACACTTTAGCTCAATGCTGCATGCCCCGTGTCATTCCCGCGAAGGCGGGAATCCAGAATAAAACAGCATCCGCCAAGGGCGGATTCATGTCTCCTTGCATTTGGCCAAGAATGCCACAAAAAAAACAAAAGACAGGCCACCGGAACCCAAACGCACAGAATCAAGGCATTATACACAGCAGGCGGCAGATTGCCACACATTAATACCGAGTCGCTATGCGTCGGTGAGTTGAGTTGAGTTGGGATTGGGGGTTGCTGGGGACGGTTTTGCGTTGGATTTGTCTGTTATTGCGGAAAATGTGGTTGGCGGTTAGAATGGGCTTTGGTTTTAGGTGACTGAAGTTTGGCGGAAAGGGATTTAACAATGCGTCAATGGCATGTATCGATGCGTCAGTGGCATTATATCGTCGATGGTCAGCAGCAGGGGCCGGTTGAGGAAGTTGAACTGGTCAGGATGTTTGGCGAGGGCCGGTTGTCGGTTGAGACGATGGTCTGGGCGGAGGGGATGGAGGATTGGTCGCCGGCGAACCGGGTCGAGGGTTTGCTGCCGCAGTCGTCGACGCCACCGGCAATTCCGCAGGTCGCCCCACCGTTTGACCACATATCGCCCCCTGTTGCCTCCGGGCGTACTGCTTTCCTGTATATCTCGATTTGCCGCCTTGTCGTGATGTCGATTTTGTCCTGCGGGCTCTATGAAATCTACTGGATCTACAAGAATTGGCGATACTTAAATGAGAGAGACGGCTTGGGGATCAGACCGTTCTGGCGCGGCTGGTTCGGTATCTTCTACTGCCACAGCCTTCTCAGGACCATTCATGAGGATAGGGAACTTAACCATGCGGAGAAACCGGACTTCTCTCCCGTCGCACTTGCCACCGGATGGGTGGTTTTGGTTCTCGTTGCAAACATGATCGGTCGGGCGCCCGGGGTAGCCGCGGAGATAATATCCTTCCTGATCCCCTCCTTCCTGTGCCTCATTCCCGTCCAGAATTACATCAACAGCGTTAACACCAAAGTCAGCCCCAATGCCCCACATTCCAAATGGTCCGTCGGACAAATTATTTGTCTCACAGTCGGGGTGTTGATATGGTTTGGGATACTTTCGAGCATAGTGAACAATACCGCATACTGAGAGGGACGCCAAACCGCAGAAATGCGGCGTATGCGGTTAACAGGAAATAGCTTGTGGCTCGCGGTGTTTATATGTATAATAAGCCCTGTTCGGGTTTTTAGGAGTAGATTATGTTAAACCACGAAGTTCACGAAGGACACGAAGAAATATTGAGTCCTTTGATTTAACTTCGTGTTCTTCGTGGTAAATATGAGTTATGTCATAATGCGAAGTGCGTGAGGAACACGAAATGGAATTCGATCAATTATCTAATCGGGTTATTGGATGCGCTTTGGAAGTGCATCGAACTTTGGGGCCAGGTCTTTTGGAGTCGACTTATGAGCAATGCCTCTCGCATGAATTATCTCTATCGGGAATTTCTTTCAAGCTCCAGCAGCCGGTTCCGGTAAAGTACAAAGACATTAAGCTGGATTGTGGATATCGTGTCGATTTGTTGATTGGCGATGAACTTATAGTCGAGCTTAAAAGTGTTGACAAAATTACGCCCATTCACAAGGCACAGTTGCTTACCTATATGAAGCTTTCCAGAGTGAAGGTTGGACTCTTAATCAACTTTAATGTAGAAATTCTCAAGACTGGAATTAAACGTTTTGTTCTTTAAAAATTATGTTAAACCACGAAGTACGCGAAGGACACGAAGAAATATTGAGTCTTTTGATTTAACTTCGTGAACTTCGTGTCCTTCGTGGTAAAATTTTTTAGTATAATAACAAAAGCAATTTAGTCAATCGTAGTGGCGGCATCGGGAAAAAAGTTGCTCACCCTACGCGACTTTAATGTAGAAATTCTCAAGACTGGAATTAAACGTTTTGTTCTTTAAAAATTATGTTAAACCACGAAGTACGCGAAGGACACAAAGAAATATTGAGTTTTTTGATTTAACTTCGTGAACTTCGTGTCCTTCGTGGTAAATATAATCTGTATAATAACAGAAGCGGCTTTAATGGCAGCATGGGCAATAGATTTAGAGAGGTTGACATGAATTCATTTAAGAAAACGGTATTAATGGTTGTTGTGTTTGTAATTGCTCTGTCGGTGTTTTTTGGTGTTGGTGGGTGCGGTAAGGGGGATCCTTCCGGTGGTGAGGGGGAGCTTATTTTGCTTTGCGGTAGTTCTTTTGGTAGTCCTATGGAGCGGTTGTGCGCGGAGTTTACGGCTGAGACTGGTATTGCGGTTGCTACTACGCTCTCTGGCAGTGAGGATTTTTTACCGATCGTCAAGGCTGGGCAGGAGGGCGATATACTTGTTACGCACGATCCTTTTCTTGATTATGTGACTGAGGCGGGGGCGCTTTCGGATTCTGTCCATGTCGGCTTTGTTGCGCCGGTATTAGCGGTTCAGGAGGGCAATCCCAAGGGGCTTTCGAGCATTGACGATCTTACGCAGGAGGGTTTGAAGGTTGCCCTTAGCGATCCTAAGTTTTCGACGTGCGGCGAGATGGTCGCAGCCCTTATCGAGAAGAAGGGGATTAAAGATGCGGTGATGAAGAGTGTCGGCAACCGCCTGACCAAGGGTCACAGCCATCTGGGCAATCTGTTAAAGCTCCAGGAGGTCGATGCGGTGGTGATGTGGAACGGTGTGGCTTATACCTATCGCGACAGCCTGGATGTGGTCAAAACGCCATACGAGTACGATGAGGAGATCAGGGTGCATATCATCGGCCTCAATTACACGACCCAGCCGGAGGCGCTCAAGCGGTTTATCGAGTTTGCCCGCAGCCGGGGGCCTGAGACTTTTGTCGAATACGGTTATGTCAAATAGGTGAGATCATGGCGACGATAAAGCGGATAGCGTTAACATTAGTAGTGGTTTTTTTGGTGTTGTTTTGCGGTTGTGGTAGTGATGAACCCGGCGCGAGTGATTCAGGTTCTAAAGAATTGCTTCTTTACTGCGGTGCCGGTATTCGCCCACCGATCGAAGAGGCTGTCAACGAGTTTATGGGTCAGTCCGGGGTGAAAATCGTTACCGATTACGCGGGCAGCGAGGTACTACTGTCAAAGATTAAACTTGTCCAGCGGGGCGATCTGTACATGCCCGGCGACAGGCACTATGTCGACCAGGCTGCGGCGGAAGGCTTTGTAGATTCGCGGCAACTGGTCTTCTACTGGGTGCCGACTATTCTTGTGCAGAAGGGCAATCCGAAGAATATTTCGAGTCTTAAGGACCTGCTCCGTTCGGATGTGAAGGCTGGGTTGGGCGATCCGAAGTCGTGTGCTATCGGGCGGAGCACCAGACAGATATTCGAAAAGAACGACATCGCCTGGGATCAGGTTGAGAAGAACCTGAGCTTTCAATCGCAGACGGTCAACGAATTGGGGATGCAGATACAGGCTGGGTCGCTGGATGCGGTGGTTGTCTGGGATGCGATGGCGAAATATTATGCCGAGCATGGCGATATGGTGGAGATTCCAGTTGAACAAAATATTGTTTCTTCGGTTGACGTTGCGGTGCTCAGTTTCAGTGAGAATCGCCAGTTGGCCGAGGAATTTCTGGCGTTTTTGACGTCTGAAAGGGGTCAGGGGGTTTTTGAGGCAAATAATTATCAGACCAAAGCCCCCAAGTGAGAATAATCTCGACTCGGGATGCGTTTAATATGGGATGCGTTTAGTATTTCGGGTGTCGCTGGGGGCTGGGCTAATCCCCTTTTTTCGGGCTTGGCGGGCGGTTTTGTGGTCTGCCCCGGTTTTTTGGTGGAAAATATCCGGCGTTTGGCTATAATGGGCGTTTTTCCGGTAGCTGAAAGAGCGGGAATATCCGGGAGGATAAATTCTATGGATCAGTTGGCTAATCCGTGGTGGGTATTTGTGGTCCTTGGTGTTTGTGCCGGGATCGTAAGCGGTTTGATGGGTGTTGGCAGCGGAATCGTGATCGTGCCGGCACTGGTGATTATATGCGGGCTCGGTCAAAAGAGTGCCCAGGGGACGGCGCTTGCGGTTATGGTTCCGATGGCTCTGGTCGGTGCGTTTCGGTACTGGAAGAATCCGGCTATCGAGCTTAGCCCGGCGATGATCGGGCTGATCATCTGCGGTGCGGTTGTCGGGACATTGTTGGGGACGGAACTGGCAGGGCGCTTGCCGACGGCGGTTTTGCGAAAGATGTTCGCTGTGTTTTTGATCATCGCAGCGGTGAGAATGCTAACGCTTTCGCCGAAGCCTAAAGAGGCGGTTTCGAGTGATAGTGTTTCTAAACAGGAAAATACGAATCTAATTGAAAGTGGAGACGATAAATGAGTGAGAACGGCGGTAAGGGCGCTGTAAGTATTTTCAGTGCGAAGGCTTGTGCGGCCCCTTTGGAAAAGGCTGCGAAGTTGTACGAGGAAAAGACCGGCGTTAAGATCGAGATCAGCGTTTGCAGCCGTCATTGTGCCAAACCCGAGGCCCAAGAGGCAACGGGCGAGACGGGCGGCGACGACTTTTTGTTAGAGATCTCCGACGCGGGCATTCATGACCTTGCGATCGCGGGGGCTGAGTACCTGCTCGACGACGGTGAGATACGAAAGATCGTGGAACGCGGACAGCGGCGTACGATCGGCTATCGCAGTTCGGCTATTGTTGTTCCTGCCGGCAACCCGGCGAATATCCATAGCATCGAGGACATGGCCAAGCCAGGCGTTAAGCTGGCGGTTTCGGTGATCGATTGCCTCAAGGGTCTGTGGGAAGACGTTTGCGGGCGGCTTATGCTGGTGGACAAGATTCAGCAGAACATTGGCTACTACGCCAACGGCTGCGTGTCTATTGTCGAGGTGATCGCGGAAGGTAAAGTCGACGCGGCGTTCGGATGGGGGTCATTCGGGCACTTAGAGCCCGGCCGCATCGAGGTTATCGAACTTCCAGCCGAGCAGCAGGTTCTGAGAGGGACCGGTGTGGGACTGCTTTCGTTCGCGAAGAATCGTGAAGAAGCGATAAAGTTCATGGACTTCCTTGCCACAGCGGATTCGCGGCAGTTCTACAAGGAATTCGGATGGATCGTCCCTGAGAATTAAGCTGCGTCGGCGACGGCGGTCATAATCATAGTAAGCATGGCCAAGGGGATTTATCAAGCTGATGACGAAATCCAATTCGGCGGTTATGGGGTGGCGAGGGCGAGTGTTTGCGGCGGGCGGTTTGTTTTTTGTCGCAGTGTTCGTTACGTTCATCGTCTCGCTGATAGCCGCGGACATCTTCTATATTGACAAAGAGGCGGTTACGGAAGTTCTAACGTCGCCGTTTATCCGGCATGCGCTTTGGATGAGTCTCTGGACCAGCGTTTTAACGACCCTTCTGTCCCTGCTTTTTGCGATCCCGATGGGCTATGCCCTCAGCCGTTACGACTTTCCCGGCAAGGTGCTGGTCGATGCGATTGTCGATTTGCCGATCGTTTTCCCCCCGCTTGTCGCCGGCCTTACTCTGCTGGTGTTCTTTTCGCAGACCTCTCCGGGCAGGTGGATAGAGGACAGTCTTGGGTGGGAGTTTGTCTTTCAGCCCAAGGGGATCGTGCTCTGTCAGTTCCTTGTCTCAGCCAGTTTTGCCATTCGCTCGGCGAGGACGGCGTTCGATGAGGTCGACCGGCGTTATGAAAATGTGGCGATGACCCTTGGCTGCAGCCACTGGGGCAGTTTCCGGCGAGTGTCGCTTCCGTTGGCGAAAAACGGCATAATCGCCGGAGGCATATTGACGTGGGCCAGAGCACTGGGTTTGTTCGGTCCGCTGCTGATCTTTGTCGGGTCGTTTCGTGGGCGGACGGAAGTTTTGAGCACGACGATCTTCTTAGAGACGTCGGTTGGCAACCTGGAAGTTGCGCTGGCGGTGGCGCTGCTGCTGGTTTTTGTGGCGATAATCGCACTGATAATGATCCGCGTCATCGGTCATGGCAGGGGGGTGAAGCTGTGATAAGGGCGAAGAAGCTTTCGTACGGTGTCGGCGATTTCCGGCTGAGGCAGTTGGACCTTGAGGTGGCGGCGGGTCAGTATTTCGTTTTGTTGGGCCCTCCGGGCTCGGGCAAGACGATTTTCTTAGAGTGCCTGTGCGGTCTTAAGCGGGCTTCTTCCGGGCAGGTTTTCATCGACGACCGCGACATTACCACGCTGGAGCCGCGTTTGCGGGGTATCGGGTATGTGCCGCAGGATTATGCCCTGTTCGGGCATTTGTCGGTTCGGGAAAATATAGCGTTCGGTCTGCGGACGCGTAGCATCGGGCAAAAGGAGGTTGCGAGAAAAGTTACCGAAACGGCGGATATGTTAGGTATCCGGCATCTCCTGAAGCGAGGCATTGCAGGTCTTAGCGGCGGAGAAAAACAAAGGACGGCTCTCGCCCGGGCGCTGACCCTGGAGCCGAAGGTGCTGCTCTTGGATGAGCCGGTATGTGCGCTCGACGAATGCACGCGGCAGGAGGTGTGTGCTTTGCTTTGCCGGGTGCATGAACAGCTTGGCCTTACCACCATCCACGTCAGCCACAATTTGCAGGAGGCATTTTCCGTCGCCGATCGCGCGGCGATTCTCGATGGCGGTACTTTGCAGCAGGTCGGCGCTCTCGGCGAGTTGCTTCGCAGACCGGGCAATGAATTCGTGGCACGTTTTATGCGGTGTGAGAATATTTTCTTCGGCGAGATCGCCCGTAAGGATGCCGACGGGATGCCAGAGGCGGTGGTCGATGGGATTAGTTTGTGTCTGCCCGACTCAAGCGGCGACCTCGGCGATAAGGTCGAATTTATGATCCGGCCCGAGGACGTGTTAGTGGTGCCCTTAGATCGGCCCAACGGCGACCAAAGGAACCATTTCTCCAGCCGGGTCGAGCACTGGCGCGACTGCGGAGATTACATAAGGGTCGAGCTTAACGGACAATTCAAGCTGGTAGCGCACATGACACATGCGGCCTTTACCGAGCTGAAAGCCGACAACAGCAGCGAACTCGGCGTCATACTCAGACCCGAAAAAGTCCACGTCCTCGGCGCGTAGAGCAGCTTTAATCTTCCACTACATCGCGGTTATTTCTTTTTGCGTCCGCCCTTCTTTTTTGTCGATGGTTCCGGCGTTTTGCTTCTGCCCTTGTTCTGGTGCTCGTGTGCTTCCAGTTCCGTTTGCTGTCCCTTGTCGCCCTGGTCTTTCATCCATGCGCTGAGCTGCTTTTTGAGCTGTGCTTTGACCTTTGCATATTCGGGATTGTCGGCGAGATTGTTCCATTCGTAGGGGTCGTTTACTATGTCGTAGAGTTCCTCAGCCGGTCGGTGGTGATATCGGCGGACTTTTTCGGCTGCGTCGGGGTCGGTTTTGGCCTTTTCTTTCCACGATTCGAAGATGGGATCCTTTGTAGCGGCATTCTGGAAGGTTATTTCCGGTGACAGGTTGAGGATGAATGCAAATCGCTTCGATCGGACCATGCGGATGCCGAAATGGTCCGAGCCGTTGATGATGCCGCGCGTGGTGTGCAGGCCGAATACGAACTCTTTGTGCTCTTTGGCCTTGCCGGTAAGGACGCCCGCGAGGCTCTTGCCGTCGAGGACCGAAGCAGGTTTGCCGCCGGCTGCATCGACAAAGGTCGGGGTGACGTCGACGTATTCGATCATCGCATTGCTGACCGAGCCCGCTTTTATTTTGCCGGGCCAGCGGGCGATAAACGCCGTCTGAAGACCGGTGTCGTAACAGGTCCATTTGCCGAACGGGAAGCTCGAACCCTGCTCGCTGGTAAAGATGATCAGCGTGTTGTCGGCGATGTCGTGCTTATCGAGCAGCGCCATTGCCTCGCCGACCTGGCTGTCGAGATAGGTGATTTCGGCGAGATAGTCAGCCATGTCGGATCGTGTTCGTTCGGTATCGACGAAGTACAGCGGCAGCTTGATCTTCGCCGGGTCGTAGCGGGACGAATCGCCCTTGTTCCACGGGCTGTGCGGCTCGTTCGAGCAGGCAAAGAGGCAAAACGGCGTCTTGTCGAGGCGGGCGGACGTGATAAACTCGTCGATCGCGTCGAAATCGGGATTCTTCGTGCCAGCCAGAGATTCGAAGGGGAATACCTCGGCTGGGCCGATGTGCCTCTTGCCGCTAATGGCTACGCGATAGCCTAAGGGCTCTAAATAATGGACGATGCTCTTTGTGCCCTCTTTGGCGAAGGTGTGGTTGGGATAGGCTCCGCTTTTGACCGGGTAGAGACCGGTGTAGATGTTGTGGCGGGTGGGCGAGCACATCGGGGCGGCCTGGAAGCATTGCTTAAAACGCATGCCCTGTTTTGCCAGCCTGTCAATATTGGGCGTGTGGGCCTGGCCGCCGTAACAGCCGATATCCCGGTGCGTGCAGTCATCGCCGATGATAAACAGGAAATTCGGCTGATCCTGCTTTTTCCTCGCCGCGATGCCCGATAAAGGGGCCAGGGCCAAAACGCCGGCTGTCATGCTGATCGTCTTTAGAAATTGCCTTCGAGTTTCCATAAATTCCTTCCTCTCTTATATATCGGTTTTGTTTTGCTTTGTCTTTTTTTTCTTAGGGGCGGGTTGCTCGAACCCGACTCGTTTGGCCCATCGGTCCCACATCGCAACCATGCTCTTTACCCGCTCGGGCTGAGCCTGCGAGAGGTCGTTAAGCTCCGTGCGGTCGACGTCCATATCGTAGAGATGCCAGGGCTCGTCGCCGACGGTGACGATTTTGTATTTGCCCTGGCGAACAGCCTTGCTCTTTTGGTGCTGCCAGAAGATCGCATCATGGCCCTTGCGGATTCTGCCGTTAAAGATCGGGACAAGGCTCTTGCCCGGCGTCTTGCAAATCTTTCGGTCCTGATAGTATTTCGGATAGCGTGCGCCGCCCACAGCCAGGCATGTGCTCATAAGATCGATCATGTGGCCGGTCTGGTGCGTGATCTGCCCCGGTTTGATCCGCTTAGGCCAGTGTGCGATCAGCGGCGTCGAGATCCCACCCTCGTGGTCCCAGCCCTTGAACTTGCGAAACGGCGTGTTGCTGGCGTTGCCCCACGGCAGGTCGACGGTGTGAAAACCCTCCATCTTTCCCGGCGGAACTTCGGGGTTTACATGGTACGATTCGGACGAGCCGCCGTTATCGGAAAGGAACATAACCAGCGTATTATCCTCTTCCCCGAGCCGGCGAACCTTATCGAGCAGGCGACCGATATTCTGGTCCACGCGGTCAACCATCGCCGCATAGACGGCCATCTTCAGGTCCCACGCGTCCTTGTCCTCGACATCTTTCCAGGCGGGCGCTCCGTCGTTGGCGGGTGAGATTTTGCAGGCCTTGTTGATCAGGCCCATCTTCTGCTGCCGTTTGAAACGCTGCTTTCTGATCTTCTCCCAGCCGACCATGTACTTGCCGCGATATTTGGCGATATCCTCCGGCCAGGCGTGCATCGGATAGTGCGGGGCGTTATAGGCCATGTAGAGGAAGAACGGCTTATCCTCGTTCTTGTATTCGTCGAGGTACCCGATGGCATAATCGGTGAAGGCGTCGGTGGTGTAGAAGTCCTTTTCGGGCGGTGTGTAGGGCTGATAGACCTTGTCCTCGATCGCCCAGCGGTGCTCCTGATCGGCGAATTTTCTCGCAGGCTCCTTTTCGCCGGGTCGGGCATGGCCGGGGTTGAAGAAATTACACGCCCCGTCGAGCAGACCGAAGTGGCGGTCGAAACCCCGCTCGACCGGCATTCCGGGCCGGTGCCATTTGCCCGCCATGAGCGTGCGGTAGCCGGCGGCATCGAGGACCTCGGCGATCGTAACGCAGTTCGTTTCCTTGCTATTACCTTCGCCGGCGACCTTGACCTGCTGGGAATACAGACCGGTCAGGAGCGACGCCCTCGTCGGAGCGCACTTGGCGTTATTGTAAAACTGCGTAAAACGCATACCGTTTTTCGCGAGCCGGTCGATGTTGGGCGTTAGTATCTCGCCGCCGTAACAGCCGACATCGGAAAAACCCATATCGTCAACCATGATCAGGATGATGTTCGGACGCTTGTCTTTTTTTGCGGCAACGGTTTGCGTCGTCGTCATCAGAGAAACCGTTGTTGCCGCAATGCCCGTCGCTGTCAGATTCAAGAACCTGCGTCTGCTTATTTTTCCAGCCAAGATATACCTCCTGTTATATAAATGAGTTATCAGTCTAAACTCCAAAACTTGTCGTCTTCGGCCCAGTTTGCACCGGCCTTCCAGAATGCACCCGTAAATTCGTATGCCCCGATATCGGGCGCCTTGCCCTTAAAGCCGTCGGTAATGCCGGGGATAATTTTGCCTGCGTCGACGAGCCTGGAATCGGCCCCGGGCCTGAAATCCATACGCTCGATGTCCCTTAGCCCTAATTGTTTGTCGCGGTAATTGTTCGATACGTTTTCGCCCTCGGGGAACTCATCGCCCTTCCAGCCGCCGGTCAGCGTAATCGCAGCGTTATTGAATATCGTGCTGTTCGTGTTTTCCCGCTCTAATGGCGGATATTCGTCAAGCCCGCTGTGATGGGGTTTAATCGGTTCCGGGCCCGCAGCAAGCTGGATATAGTTTCCGACGGGGTTGCCCGCCCTGCCGATATCGAAGACGGTGTTGTTATAGACATTGTTATAATCGCCCTTGACGATGATGCCTGCGCCTCCGCATTTGAAGACGACATTATGATGGACGGTCAGCCCCCGCGTCCTGTCGTCGCCGCGAATACCGATCCCGCCGCCCCACGGCGCCGACTGGTCGATCGGCGGCAGAGCCCCGTGGACCCAGTTATAACGGATGACACTGCCGGCACATTCGGGCGAGATGGTATAGACGAGCGAACCGTCCTTACTTCCGCCGCTGCGACCGAGAAGACCGTCGCGAACATGGTTATACTCGACGATATTGTTGGGACCCTTGAACTGGAGGACCGGGCTGCCGCAGTTAAAGACCGTGTTGCGGCGGACGATATTGCCCTTTGAAGTGAGTGAATCGCTGCCGTTTACCACGCGAAGGGCCACATGCTCCAGCGAGACGAGCCAACTGAAATCGTGGATGATGTTATTCTCGATAATATTGCCGCCGCCTTTGACGTACAAGCCCGTTTGCGAGCCATAGGCGAAACTGCTGTTGCGGATAATGTTATTGTCGCCGGTGACGGTTGCAGAGGTGTTCTCATCGCCCTCGCCACTCTCCTTGGCCCGGCGTCCGTAACAGGGATACAGCAGGCGGCAGTTCTCGACGATACATCGGTTGCAGTCTTTGAGATTAAAGGATGCAGCAAACAGATGAAAGCCGTCGATCTCGATGCAATCGGCGTCATCGATCTCAAAGGCGAAGTTTCGCTGTTTGGCCTTTATGGTATGGTTCGACGGGTCGCCGCTTTCCGCCGGCCAGAGGTAGAGCATTTGTTCGTCGCGGTCGTAAAACCATTCGCCGGGGCTGTCCAATGCTTCGAGCTTGCCAAACAGGATGTAGCAGTCATCTTCCCAGACCTCGTTGGTCTCCCAGTGTTTGCCCTTTCGCCAGGAGAAATCCGACAGGTCGGCCTTATATGTAAATGTGTCGCCGCCCGCCCGGTGCGAGTTGACGGTTCGCGTCCAGGTGAAGAACTGATGTGCCACGTTCAGCACAGCCGTCGCACCCGTCCAGTCGATATTCGTCTTAGCCAGGTCGGCGTCGACCATCGTTCCGTGTTTGCTACCGGGTCCGGAGGTGGCCCATTTGTCCTTCGACCAGAGCTGGCCTGGAAATTTCATATTCGGCCAGCGGGCCTCGACTAACATCTTGCCATCTGCGAACAACTGGACGACGTTTTTCGGGCATTGGGCCTTGTAGATATTGCCCTTGTGGATGGACCAGTCAAGATCGAGCACATCGCTGCCGTCGAGTATTACCCTGCCCTCGCCATCGGCAATGAATCGAATGGGCCTGCCCTTGAGCCCGGATTGACTTATACGAACCGTCTCGCGGTAAGTCCCAGCCCCAACATAACAGCAATCGCCGGGTTTGAGAATGTTAGCCGCCCTCTGCAACGTCTTAAAGGGCCTGGTTTTCGTACCGGGGTTCAAAGCGTTGCCGCTGGGGCGTACGTAGTAATCCGCCGAATATGCCCCCGCAGACAGCAACAGCAAAAGCGTCAATGTGTGCAGTATGCTTCTTATTCGCAGCGGTTTCATAGCTTACTCTACAAAGAATAATTATTACGATCCTCCTACCTGCAATCAGAATACAAGATGGAAATCGGGCGAAATTGGGTTGCGCAGGCCTATCCGCGCGGTGCTGAACGCCATCTGTCATTATAATGGTCCTGACGCCTGGATTACAGGTTTTATTTCAGGAAAAAGGGGACCAAGGGGCTGGAGGAGTTGCAGGCGCCGCCGACTCGGGGAACTGCCGTCAAGCAAAAAACTTCTGCAAGTCCCGCAGATAGACCCGCTTAAACAATAAATTGCGAAACGAAATCGATATAGTCTCTGGAACCTGGTCGCAGATTGGAATGAAGGTGTACGGACTGGAGGATAGTGCGAAGACCGTCTCGCCAGAGATCGTCGGCGATGTCGCTGCGCGTTTGACGAATATCATCCAAATCTCGTTTCAGTTCCGCAGATAGTTCACCTGTTGGCTCCTCTGAATGAATCGCCGCCTTCAAGGTGCCTGCTATAACATAGTCGTCTATTTTATTGTTGTTGCGGCGGCAGGAGACTATGGCAAACTCGATATTTTGAAGTATACCCTGATGATTGCGTATCATTTCGTCTGCCATTTTGTCAGTCCCGAGTGTCGATTTCATTTGCCTTTTCATGGCCATTTCCCGAATATTGGCCTTTTTTCGCAAATCCCGCTTTTTCTTCAACCGCTTTGCTTTTGACATGAAGGCTTCTTCCACTTATTACGTAAATAAAGGTCCGGTACAACTCGCCATGTATTTCGATTTCTCAACCTCAATTTCCACAGCAACATAGTATAATCACAACGGCTCTGCATTCAAGAGAAAGTAAGAAACCAAGCTATATTTTCATCGAAGTGAAGCGTAATTTGGCTGGGGCGGGGCAGATGGCGGCGACGATCAGGATTCTTGCACGACCTTGCCGTCTTTTAAGTGGACGGTGCGATGGGCGTATTTCGCGGCCTTTACATCGTGTGTAACTACGAGCACCGCTCCGCCGTTGGCGGTGAACTCCGCAAGATACTCAAAGACCATCGCTGCGTTCTTTTCGTCCAGGTTGCCCGTCGGCTCATCGGCTAAGATGAGCTTTGGGTTATTAAACAATGCCCTGGCCAGCGCCACCCGCTGCCGCTCGCCGGTACTGAGTTGGGAGGGCAGATGATTCATGCGGTGGTCGAGACTAAAGTGGCTGATGAGTTCCTTTGCCCGCCGGGACGGATTTTCGATGCGATTTACCGTAGCAATAGTCAGGACATTTTCCAGCACCGTAAGATACGGCACGAGGTGAAACTGCTGAAAGACGAAGCCCAATTTGCCGGCTCGGAATCCGCATCGCTGGTTGGGGGCCATTTTGTAGGGGTCCTGCCCGTCGATAAGGACCTTGCCCTTGCCCGGCGCCAGCAGCCCGCCCGCTATCAGCAGCATCGTGCTCTTGCCGCATCCGCTGGGGCCGTGTACCGCGACGAACTCGCCCGGCTTGACCGACAGGCAGCTTTCGCTAAGGACCCGCACTGGCCCTTGGGGTCCGGAGAATATTTTGCTTATTTGCTTTAGTTCGAGCATTTTTCTATTCCTGTTGGAGAATATCGGCGGGGTCCTGCCCGGCGGCGATCATTGACGGGATCCAACTGGCGACAACGCAGAGGAAAGGTGCAAGCACAACTGCAAGGATCGCCAGCCTGAGATCGGCAACGTTTGATAATGTCACCGCCCCAGCCTGCATCTGGTCGACATTTGCTCCGATCGTGATCCCGGTGTAAAGCCCTGCTGCTATGCCAACGAGTCCGCCAAGGAGGCCCATCACGACCGCCTTGGAAACGAAGATGGCGAGTATCTGGCCTGCGCGAAATCCGATAGCCCGGAGTATCCCGATCTCGCTGCGGCGCTCGCGAACGTTGCTGAAGGCAAGAAACCCTATCCAGATCAGCGACGCCGCCATGACGATGACCACCAGCCGGGAAGCAAAGCTCTCGCGGCTGGTCCTGAGCCATGTGCGGTTTTGTTTGTCCTGCTCTAAGGCTGCGACCTGTGCCTCCTTCGCCGAAACTCTCGCCTCGGCACGGGCAAGGGCCTGTCCGCCCTTCTCGACGACCTGCGTATCGGGCAAAATAGTCATGATCTCGCTGCGAACCTTGTCGACATCGGCCCACGCACAGGCACATTCCAGTGCCAGGATCGCGTTTATCTGACCTTCTTTATCCAGCAGCTTCTGGGCTTGGCTCAGGTGTATCCATGCGGTGATGTCGTCTTTGCTGCCTCGCTCTTCGTGGCATTTGTGAACGGTGAATTCCGTGCCCATCAGCCTGACGCTGTCGCCTTCACTTAGCTCCAGGCTCTGGTGCAGTTCGTGGCCGAGGACGATAGTACCTTCCGGCACCGGCTGAATGAGCGGCTGAACGGGGCTGCTGTGCATATTAGGGACCTCGCCGCGGGTTCCGACGAGAATGATGGTTCGTTTGGTCTCGGGCCACTTGATCTTCTGCTGGAGGCTCGGCAGCAGATGCTTGACCGTCACGATAGTAGACTGGGCGAGTTTGTGGACGTAATCCTCGGGCATGCACTTTGTGCCGTAGTCCTCGGTGTACCAGTCGCCGAGATCCTGCTCAGCGGGAAGTATCACAACGTTAAAGCCCAGCCTGAGGGTGGCCTTACGCATATCTTCGTTGAGGTCAGCCATTGTCGCTTCGATCTGTGCGGAGGCTTCCTCGAGAATCCCCTCGGTGTGGATATCGTGGGCCTTGAGCATGGTGAAGGCACCGACCAGCGCCCCGACGGCGGCTGCGATGGAGATAACCCCCAGCAGGAAACCGAGCTTGCGATAAAGGATTTCCTTTAAGACAAACCGCCAGATTCTCATGGCTACTCCTGTGTCGAATCCGTTTGGTTCTTACCGGTGGCCGATTTGACGGCGAGCGTGCCGATGAGCACGACTATGCACGCACCGATGACGACCATCCACACATAGTGCATCAGATTGCCGCCCTGGGATGTGGCCAGCACGTCCGGCGAAGCCTGGGCTTCTTCGGCCTGAACTGCATCATCGGCGACATCGACATTAGCGGTAATAGCTGTATTTTCAATTTTTTGCGGTACCGGTGCCGGGTTCGGTGCTGCTTTGGCAGGCGCCGGTTTGGCGGGCTGCGGTTTTAATTCCGGCTCAGGCTCCGATTTAGGTTCGGGCTTAGGCTCCGGATCGGGCATCGAGTCGATTATACCTGTAAGCTCCGGGATCTCCTGAGGCTCACCGTAGAGAAGCTCCTCCAGCCCGCCATACCAATCGGCGGTCACCAGAAGATCGACGCCGGGGTTCCACGACTTTATCTGGCACGAGCACGGGCCGATCAGAAACTCGCAGGCATCGCGGATATTGTCAGCGTTGATACCCTCTCCGACGAGGGCATAGAGGACAATTCCTCGCCCGAAAATGGGAAACGCCATCGGCTCATTTAGTTCGGCCAGGTCCGCTTCGGTGCGGAGAAGGGCCTTTATAAGGAAGCTCTCCTTGGGGTCATTGCGATCGAGTTCAACTACGGAAAACGCCAGTCGCAACGAAGCCTCGCCCTCAGCCGATGTCTGCGGTCCGGAACCCGGTCCGCCGGCCTCGCCATAGTCGAACGGATCGTCCGGCAGCCTTAATTCCTTTTCCAGCACCCCCAGCCGCTCCTCTAAGAGCTTCAGGGCGTTGGCATCTTTCTTTTCGTCGCCGCTTTTGAGGAACATCCACACTATCGATTCGCCCTTGAGCATCAGCGAGGCGATCTCGGTTCGCATCGGCGATTCGAGAATCTCCCGCACAAATTTCTTCGTCAGATCGCTCGTCAAGATGGGCACCCTGACGTTATATCTGACGGGAAAATAGACATTCACCTGCGGAGCGGAGATATCCGACGGCTCCGACTGGCCGGTAACCTCACCGACGGGCTTGCCCTCGTTGAGGTCGACGTAGCGAATCACGAAATTGGACATCGTCTCCCTGCTCTTGGCATATTTCTCGAAGAGGTCGGCGGCTTCCTTGGGCTTGCCCGTAAGTTCGCCGTCCGAGACGATCTCAACGAGATAGGGCTCAGAGTCCCATCGTTCGAGAGCATAGCGGAACACCGGAACAGAGCAGGCAAGGACGATAGAGGTCTGTAAAGCCACCAATACGGCGGCCAGTAGACACGTTCGGTTAAGGTTTAGATTTTTCATAATAAGCATTATATCCTAATCAGTCTTGAGAATCAACCAATAGCACAATATTGGTTTTGTGAATCGACCATCAGCCCCACAATCCGGTCTGGAGCGGCCATTATACCGGCTTGCGTAATGACCATACGCAACAATTGTAGATTCGGTTCATCTTTTCAATCCCCGCTTCTGGAAATAAGAACGATTCTCACGCACAGTTTATTCGGCAAGGAAGCGGCAAAAGTCAGCCTCGCGGGCTTTTTTGGCCCCAAAATCGTCGCAGTGCGAGCTGAGACCTCTGGAAAACCATGATACCCTTGCTATGGTCGTTGTTTTTGGAACAAAAACAAACCCGGCAGTGGAATACACCCTGTTTTTCAGGGGAACCGGCTATTATACTTGAAAAGAGCGGCTGGGTGGCTTAGAATTCCTGCTTAGGCGGCGGTCGGACGGTTATTTCGAGTAGATGCCAAAGCGGCTGAGGAATAGCTGTATCGTCGGTGTCGCCGTTGTTTATTACGAAAAAAATGGCCCGTCAGGGACCATGTCGACATTTTATGGAGTTTGGCCCATGCCGAAAACAAAAAAAGTGCCGGTAACCGAGAAGATCACGGAAAACGCCCAGGATGTGTACAGCAAGATCCTCATGAGGAAAAAGCCGACCATGAGCACGCCGGTCCGCTCGCTTTCCAACGTCAAATACCACGCCAGAAAAGGCTACTTCGAGATGTTGGGCAAGACCAAAAAGCGTACTCTTACCGTCAGCACCGTTAAGACCTTCGCCCAGACGCTTAAGATGATGTCGCTTTCCAAGGAGCTCATCGAGGCAGACGATATGGCTACCAAGCGAGAGGCCTATTATATCTCCAAGAACTGGGGCAAGGCCGGTTTTGCCGAGCAATCCGAATCCGACACCATTATGGACGACGTCGAGGCCATGTTCGGGGTCAACCGTGAACAGCTAAAGTTCGTGCCCGAGGAAAAAGGCGGCGATATCGCCGGGAACCTTATCGTCATCGACCGTGACTCCAAAGGCAATAAACTCCGCATCGACTGTACCAAGTTCGGTTCCGGGGCCTATTCGATCCCCACCGACGTCGAAGAGCTGAAATTCCAGAGCAAGGCGAAGTTCATCCTCGCCATCGAGACAGCCGGTATGTTCCAGCGGCTTGTGAAATACGACTACTGGCAGAAGAAAAACTGCATCCTCATCAGCATGGGCGGCGTCCCCACCCGGGCGTGCAGGAGATTTATCCGCAGATTGAGCGATTCGCTGAAGATCCCGGTCTATGCCTTCGTTGACGGCGATCCGTACGGTTATTTCAATATCTACCGGACGCTCAAGGTCGGCTCGGGAAACGCCGCACACCTCAACGAGTTCTTCTGTGTCCCGAAGGTGACTTTTCTGGGCGTAACGCCGCAGGATATCATCGATTATAAGCTGCCGACGCACCCTTTGAAGGAGGTCGATATCAAGCGGGCCAAAGACGCCCTGAAAAACGACCCGTTCGTCAAGCATCACAAGTCGTGGCAGGTGGCGATAAACCAGATGCTCAAGATGGGCGTCCGCGTCGAACAGCAGGCATTCGCAAAACATGGGTTAGATTTCGTAGTCAATAAGTATTTACCCGCAAAGCTCAAAAATACGGCAAAATTCCTTCCGTAGGCCGACAGGATTTTTTGGCTGACCGGGCCGATTCGTTGTTGGCAGGGGCAAAGTTTTATGTATAATACGGACATGTCAAAGATCTCCGACAGGCTGGAACGGATTAACGAGAACATTGCCGCTGCATGCAGTCGCGCCGGCAGGTCGGGAAAAAAGGTCAAACTGGTCGTCGTGACAAAGACCGCCGACATCGAGGCGGTGAGGGAGATAATCGAGTTAGGGTGCAGGGATCTGGGCGAAAACCGCCTCCAGCACTTCAAACAGATCGCCACCGAGACCGATACGTTCCTCAATGAGCTTGAAGCCGATGCCGATGCCCCCCGGAAGGTCAACTGGCACATGATCGGCCACCTCCAGCGAAATAAGGTCAAGCAGGTTCTTAAGATTGCATCGACGATACATTCGGTCGACACACTCCGCCTTGCCGAGGAGATCAACAACGTAGCCGGCAAACTCGGGATCCGTCCGGACGTCCTGATGCAGGTAAACTGCAGCGGCGAGCCACAGAAATACGGCGTACCCGTCGGGGCTGCCACGCATCTGGCCGAGCAGATCGTGACTATGGAGAATCTCAAACTGATCGGACTGATGACAATGGCGCCTCTTACCCGCAATAAGGACGTCGTCAGGGCCTGTTTTGTCAGGGCAAGGGAGATCTTCGAGGAGATCAGGGGCGAGAGAGCGGTAACCAATAAATTCCGCCAACTCAGCATGGGCATGAGCCAGGACTACGAGATCGCAGTCGAAGAAGGGGCGACAATACTAAGGATAGGATCCGCCATCTTCGCAGGCTGACAAGTGCCATCACTGTCAAATCTGCTATCTTCGCAGGCTGATAACCGCTCCCCGGCAAAACCGCCACCGCTTGTCATTCCCGCATTAAATCCACTTATACCAATTCCACTAAAAAAATGCGGTCAGTCCGTAGGATGGGTAACAAAGTTACCCATCCCACAAGACTTATGCCAGTCCCATTGAAATAATGCGTTCGGTGCCATGCCCACGCTTGCGTGGGCATGTAAGACCAATCCCATTAAAAAAATTCGCGTCAGTCCGCCAGTAAGGGTGGCAGCGCGTTTGCGCAGCACCCCGATGGGCGTATGCACACCGGTGCCCACCATCGGTTTGGCTTTGCCAAACACGCTGCCACCCTTGCCGGCCCGGGGAACCGCCATCAGCAAAAAACTTCTGCAAGTCCCGCCGATATACCCACTTAGACAAAGAACAGACCTTGCCCGGTTGTCGTATGTTTGTTTGGTGGCTCTGCAGCACATTAATTACAGGTGCGATCTCTTTGCCGGACTTGAGGCTGGCGGCAATCGGTCTTAAAGATGCGGGAAAAGAGCAACGCATGTTGCAAAAAAAGAATACCGGCTTGAGCAACCAGCCGAGGGGCGAACGTCAGTTTGCCCCTCTGTTAATCTAAGCGATGTCAACCAGACCTAATTTCTCGCCGAATTTTGCCACGAGGACCTTGCGGATATTGGCGTTTTTCGGATCGGTCAGTAGCGGGTCTTTTTCGACCATATCGAATGCGTTTTTCCTGGCCAACGTCAGGAGGTCGAAATCCTCGACGATGTTGGCGATCTTCAGGTCCGGCAGGCCGTGCTGGCGGGTGCTGAACAGTTCGCCGGGCCCGCGGAGCTTAAGGTCGTGCTCTGCGATATCGAAACCGTCGTTGCTCCTGGTCATGATCTCGAGCCTGCTGATGGCGTTGGCGTCGTCGGTATCGGCGAACAGAAGGCAATACGAGTTGCTCTGGCCCCTGCCGATGCGTCCCCTGAGCTGATGGAGCTGGGCGAGGCCGAAGTGATTGGCGCCCTCGATGACCATTATCGTCGCGTTAGGCACATCCAGACCGACCTCGATAACCACCGTCGAGACCAGGACGTTGACCTTGCCAGCCCTGAAGCGGTCCATTATCTCGTTCTTTTGCTCCGAAGGCATCTGGCCGTGCAATAGTTCAACGTTAAACTCACCGAATATATCTTCACTGAGCACCTTATGCTCAGCTACAGCCGCCTTTACATCGCCATTTTCCATATCCGCTTCGATCCGGGGGTAGACAAAGTAGGCCTGTTTGCCCGCCCGTAGCCGCTGCCTGATAAACTCGAACGCAGCTGCCCGGTTGTGCGGCTGGGCCCATCGCGTGACGACCTTGCCCCGGCCCGGCGGGCAATGCCTTATTACCGATACATCCAGATCGCCAAATGCGGTCATCGCCAGCGTGCGCGGTATTGGCGTCGCCGTCATCACAAGGCAGTGCGGGGCTCTGGCCTTTCGCAGTTTGGCACGCTGCTGGACGCCGAATTTGTGCTGCTCGTCGATTATCACGATGCCGAGGTTCGCAAAATCGATATCCTCCTGCAAAAGCGCCACCGTCCCTATGACCAGGTCGGTTTGCCCGGATTTTATGCCGTCGGTGATCTCGGTGCGTTTCTTGCCGGTCAGCCCCCCGGTGATGAGCACCCTCTTGACGCTGCTCTTTCGAAGGTACCTTTCGATGCTGATATAATGCTGATTGGCCAGGATCTCGGTTGGAGCCATTATGGCGACCTGGGTCTTGTTGGCGATAGCCAAAAGCGCCGCATAGAGCGCCACGACCGTCTTGC
>DAOVVQ010000296.1 GCA_030637065.1 Planctomycetota bacterium | reverse complement strand
TTATCACGGGTCAGCACACCCATCTTAATGAGAATACGCCCAAGGGCACGACTCTTCAACTGTCTTACAGGAGGTAATTTCGCCATTACTTAAATCCTCATATACCCCTTAATCTTCCCAAATACACCTTAATGCTCCCTGGCACAACTTAATCTTTCCAAAACTCACTATTCTTATTATCCGCGATTATATTGTGTTTGGCAAGAAAATTTTCGCTGTGACAGATGGTAAATAGGACTGACGGCCGCCATTGTAATGGAACCACTAAACCAATTCAGTCCCCCTGTACACGTAAACAACGTGAAAAGCCCTCATCACAAGCCTCTAATCCCACTCAACACCACCGTAAAAACGCGCATCCAAATAAAAACCTAAATAAAACACACAAAAACACGGGGACACGTGGTATACAAGACGCTTCGCGGCCCCGGATACGCGATATCCCAAACACAAAAGACTGATTGACAAGGACAAAATCACCCCACAAGACGGACAAATCCGCGCCATCAGAAAGAATCCCCACCCGAAAGAAAACATTACACTCTATCAGAAATACCCTGCGATCCGCGAGAAAGATTCCCCCGTCCCATCAGAAAATGCACCACTTCGCCCGCGAGCTGGCTCTGCTGCCATGATGCCAGCCCTGCCTTCAAGCCAGCCTATGTCTTCAAGATAGGACCATATTCCTCGTCGAGACCACCCTTCTTGTGGCCTTGCGCCTCTTTCTTCTTTTCGGCCTTTTCAAGCAGCGCACCAGGCGAACGAGCCTTGTCCAGCATCTCTTCCATCTCGATCCGGTCGGTATCATATAACTGCCAAAGGTGTTCATCCAGAAGCTGCATGCCAAGCCCCTTGCCGGTTTGAATGCTGGACTCGATACGATAAGTCTTGTTTTCACGAATGAGATTCGAAATTGCCGGAGTGACCACCATGAACTCAAAGGCCGCAGCCCGGCCCTTTCCAGTCTTAACCGCACAGAGTGCCTGGCTAAGAACAGCGATCAGGTTGGTGCTGAGCTGAATGCGAATTTGCTCCTGCTGACTGACCGGGAAGGCGTCGATGATTCTGCTGATCGTCCCCTGACAGCCCGTAGTATGCAGGGTTCCAAACACCAAATGGCCCGTCTCAGCCGCCGAAATAGCCGCCTCCATCGTTTCAAGATCGCGCAGCTCACCAACGAGGATAACATCCGGGTCCATTCGTAGCGAACGTCTCAATGCTTCCGAAAAAGTAGGCACATCAAGGCCAACCTCTCGCTGGTTAATAATGGATTTTTTGTGCTGATGATAGTACTCGATCGGCTCTTCAACCGTTATGATATGCCGGTCAAGGTTCTCGTTAATGTAATTGATCATACTCGCCAGGGTAGTCGTCTTGCCGCTTCCCGTCGGTCCGGTTACCAGGAACATACCCTGGGGCCGGCGACAAAGCGCCGAACAAATCTTGGGCAGACCGATCTTATCGAAACTCAACAGATCCGACGGGATCAAACGAAGAACAAGGGAGATATTGCCCTTCTGCCGGAAAATCGATGTCCTGAAACGACCGGCGTCGCCAAATGCAAAACCAAAGTCCGTTCCGCCAACCTCCTGGAGTTCCTGCTGATTCTTTTCCGGCGTGATGCTTTTCATAAGCGCCACCGTGTCATCCGGCTCCAATACCTTTGTGTCAAGCGAGCGAAGTCGCCCGCTGATCCTAAGAACCGGCGGTCTGCCTGTAACAAGATGTATGTCCGATCCGCCCATCTTGATACATGCCTCAAGCAATCTGTCGATGTGAAGTTTTGCCATCGTTTTAACCCTACCTTTATGATCGTCCGTATTCGTATCTCGTTAGCACGCCGCCGCGGAACCTACCGCCGGATACTACTCCGAAATCAAGCCCTCGGCCTGCGAGACCCTGGCCACTTCCGCAGGTGTCGACATTCCCCTGAAGACCTTTCGCTTGCCGTCTTCGAGCAGCGTCCGCATTCCACTGTTTATAGCAGCCTTACGCAACTCCGAAGTCGGCGCCCGCGCAAAAGCCAGTTCACGAATCTCACTGTTAAGCTCGAGCATCTCAAATGCCGCCACACGGCCCTTATAGCCCGTCTGGTTGCACTTGCGGCACCCGGCGCCTTTATAGATCGGATTCTTCTTGGTCTCCTCCGGCGTGATCCGCAACAGCCGCAGAAAATGCGGGTCCGGGTTCTCGTCGACAACCTTGCAATCCTTACAGATCACCCGCAACAACCGCTGAGCCATGATCGCCTGGATCGAACTTGCCACCAGGAACGGCTTGACACCCATATCGATCAGACGCGTAATTGCACTCGGTGCGTCGTTCGTATGCAGCGTACTAAACACCAAATGCCCCGTAAGTGCGGCCTGAATGGCAATATCGGCAACAATACCGTCCCGAATCTCACCGATAAGAATAACATTCGGCGCCCGACGCAGCATAGACCGCAGAATTTTTTCAAACGTAAGGTCGATCTCCGTGCGAATCTGGCACTGGTTGATCCCGGTAACGTTATATTCGACAGGGTCCTCAGCGGTAATGATCTTCTTATCAGGCCGGTTAAGCTCCTTCAGCGCCGAATACAGCGTCGTCGTCTTGCCGCTACCGGTAGGACCGGTAACAAGAAAAATGCCGTTGGGCCTTTTGATTATCTGCAAAAACCTGTCATAGTCGTCCTGCTCGAAACCCAACGCCTGGATACCGATATTAACGGATTCCGGCCGCAGGATTCGAAGCACGATGCTCTCGCCATGATAACCCGGCAGTGCCGACACACGAAAATCAATGCCAACATCGTCGACTACTCGCTTGATTCGACCGTCCTGCGGAAGACGCCTTTCGCCGATATCCATGCCCGAAAGGATCTTGACACGGGCTGTCACCGGCGCCTGCATACTCTTGGGGATATTATCGCGCTCGATGCAAACACCATCTTCACGATACCTTACGCGAACCCGGTCCGACATAGGCTCGATGTGAATATCACTTGTACGCGACCGGACGGCTTCGTCGATGATCAGATTGACCAGGCGGATAATAGGCCCGTCATCGTCATCGTCGGCATCTACCGCACGTGCCACTTCCGCCTCGATCGCATGACCGGCGGCGGCAAGCTCCGCTGCGGTGGCATCGATGCTGCTGCGAACCTCGTCCATCGTCTGCAGAATATACGTCCGAATCTTCGATGGACTCGCCAGACAGCACACGATCTCGGTATTGAGCCGAAACTGCAGGAGATCCAGCATATCAAGGTCCAGCGGGTCGCTGATGATAATCTTGATACGCCCGTTTTCCTGACCCATCGGAAGAACAAAATGCTTCCGGATCAGCTCCTTCGGGATCAGCTTCATGTCGCTATCGGAAATGTCGGTATTGTCAAGGTCAACGTACTCGAGGCTGAACTGCTTGGCGATCGCCTTGGTCACATCCTCCTCACTGACAAGATCCTGATCGATCAGATGCTCTCCCAGGCGCACATGATCGGCCCGCGACTTGAGGATAGCCTTCTTTAGAGTCGGCTTATCGATCAGCTTCTTAGCGTAAAGGATCTCACCTAAATGTCTGCGTTTGCGTTTCTTAGCCATAATGGTTGAATCAAACCTAACTAATCCAAAATTATCACAAAACCAAAATTATAGCAACTTTTCGCCTGCACGTCAAATCTTCAGGCTCAGTCGCAGCATATTTAGCGCCAAAAGGGCACTTCTGAGGCGAATCCGCCCCCTCGAACCCGAAAAATTATTAGCCCGCACCTGGCACCCATTCGCCCCAGCCACCGCAATATACACCAATCCGACAGGTTTTTCTACGCTGCCGCCATCAGGACCGGCTATGCCCGTAATACCGATCCCAAAGTCCGCACCTGCTTTTTGTCGTGCCGCCAGAGCCATCGCCCCGGCAACTTCCTCGCTGACAGCCCCGTGGAGCTTGATAAGCTCCGCCTCGACACCCAGTTCAGAGACCTTGGCCTGGTTACTATACGTCGTCCACCCGCGCTGAAAGTACCGGCTCGAACCGGCCACATCGGTGATCATCTTGCATACCAGCCCGCCCGTGCATGATTCGGCAACCGCTAAGGTCATCCCCTGTTTCGCCAGTTCCGCACCAACTACCTCGGCTAAGCTCTGGTCGTCCCAGCCAAAGACAAGCTCCCCTAAGATACCGCAAAGACGATCTCTTTCGGCGGCAACCATTTTCTCAGCATCATCGGCGGACTGGGCTGTGGCGACAATGTGAAGCGTAATAATGCTGCCGCTTACCGTACAGTTGATCAGCGGATTCCTGCCCCGCTCCATCAGGTCGCCTAACATATCGGCAACCGTCGATTCGCCCGCGCCAAAGCACCTGACTTTGCCGCTGACCACCGCCTGGCCGTCGCCATAGCCCTTGAGCCGGCCATAAACCGACTTGGCGAACATCCGCTCCATCTCAGAAGGAACACCCGGCAGGACGAAAATAACCTTGTCCGAGTGCCTGGCCATAATGCCCGGCGCCGTACCGAGATCGTTACCCA
>DAOVVQ010000198.1 GCA_030637065.1 Planctomycetota bacterium | reverse complement strand
GCTACGGTAATCCTGTCTTTTTTAGAACCTGCCGGCACGGTCTTTACCCCAAAACCATTACTATGAAGTTATCAATTGCGTCTCATACAGACTTTGATACAGAGAGCACGTCTTGACCAACTCGGCGTGAGTACCCTGGGCCTGGATCTGACCCTCGTCCATAACGACTATCGTGTCAGCGGAGATCACCGTGCTGAACCGATGCGCAATTATAAAGCAGGTCCGGTCCTGCATCAACCCGGACAGGGCATCGTGGATCTTCGCCTCGCTGTCGGCGTCGACCTGGCTCATCGCCTCGTCAAATATCAGAATGGACGGGTCCTTCAATATCGCCCTTGCGATCACGATCCGCTGAAGCTGGCCGCCGCTGAACCCGGAGCCCTGCTCGCCGATCAAAGAGTCGTAACCGTCCGGCAGAGGCACAATAAACTCATGCGCAAAGGACCGTTTGGCGGCATCGATTATCTCTTCCCGCGTCGCATCGGGTTTACCGTAACCGATATTCGCGGCGATCGTATCGTTAAACGTAACCACATTCTGCGTCACCATGCTGATCTGCGACCGCAGACTCTTTAACGTCGCCCGCCGTATGTCATGACCGTCGATAAAAATACCGCCGCTGTCCGCGTCATAAAATCTGGGTATAAGGTTGATCAGCGTGGTCTTGCCGGAACCGTTGGGCCCGACGACGGCAATAGTCTGTCCGGACTTCACCGTCAGGTTAACACCCTTGAGCATCACCGCATCGCTTCCGGGATAGCTGAAAACAATATCCTCGAACCGAAGTTCGTTCTCAAGAGGGGCAAGCCCGGCGGCATCCGGATCCTCGCTCTCGACAGCGGCATCGATCACCTCATACACCCTTTCCGCCGCGGCATTGGCCTCCTGGATCTTGTTCCAGACGTCGCTGGCCTTTCGGATCGACTCCGCCGTGGTCCCGAGAAGGACAAGCAGCAGAAAAAAGCTACTCGGCTGTATTTCCTGGCTGGCACCGAAAATCCACCGCACCCCGACCAGCAAAGCCGCCGACATCGCCACGCTTGCAAGAACATCCATCAGCGGCCCGGTCCCCGCCTGGACCTTGGCAACGCGAAGAACCCGCCGCAAATACTGACGATTGATCGCCCTGTACGAAGAGGTCTCATGCTCCTGACGATTATAAACCTTTACCACCCGCAAGGCATTGATCGCCCCCTGAACCTTGCCAAGCATCAGCGCACTGCTCATTAACGAACGTTTGCTGGCCTTCTTGATCTTCTTGCCTAAAAGCCCCAGCAGCACTATCGTCGGCGGAGCGCAGCACAAAAATATCAACGTCAGCTTAACGCTTATCAGCATAGCACCGGTAAGCGTCCCGATCGCCTTGAGCGGCTCGCGGAGAGCCTTACCCAACAGTATCTTAATGCCTCTCCCAGCCGAAGAGGTATCGCCGAGGAGTCGGCTGGTCGTATCGCTTGTCCCTTCGGTGGAGAAAAATCCGACCGGCATAACCATCACATGTGCAAAGAAATCCTCCCGCAGCCCGGCAATGGCAACCTGCACCACTTTTTCGCCCATATATTTCTGGCAGAACGTCGCCGAACAGCGAACAATGGTCACGCCGATCATTACGACGATGATAAAAACCACAGCCCGCTGACGATTGGCCTTGTCGGCGCCACGGGGCATGAAGCTGATAGCCTGTTGCGCGCGATCCATCAACGTCAATCGAACATTACCGACAACATCTATTTCGTCAATGCCCTCCAGATTCGCCTCTTCGACGATCAATTCGCCATCGCTTTCGTCAAAACGCCGAATCTGCACGACTATACTGCTCTCAGCAGCCTGAAACGCCAATTCTTCCAGAAGTCTTGCCGCGGTAACACGCTCAGTACCGCCGCCAACCAAAACCTCTCCCGCACCGATGATCTGGTCATGCGCCTTGATACCCGCCGCCTCCGCAGGGCCGCCTTCCTCGACAACCGTAACGCGAAGGTAATAGGCAATGTTGTGCTCGGCCTCAGCGGAAAAATCCGAGACATCCGGCACATAAAAATCCAAACCGTATTTATAATCGCACGTCTTTCTGTCCACCCAGCCGTGAAGACCCTCTTCGCCCATCATCACCTTCAAAAGCGGACCGATGGTCATGAAACTGAGCGTAAACAGGATCGCACCCATGATAGCCGTCACAAAAACGACAATGAGCCGCGGCCACTGGGGCCAGACATACTCGAACACCCTCCAGAACACCTTCTTGCTATTATCTTTCATAAAACTTACTCTCCGCATCGTCTTAAACAAAGGCGGAAGGGTAACACAAACCTACCCTGCCGTCAACTGACACCTCTGAAAAACCATGACACCTTTGCTATGGTCGTTGTTTTTGGAACAAAAACAAACCTGGCAGTGGAATACACCCTGTTTTTCAGGGAATCCAACTATAAACGCCGGTTCGATCACCGGTCCGAATACATGCTCTCGTAGTATTTCTGGTACTCTCCCGAGACAATATTATCGAGCCATTTGCCGCTGGCAAGATACCAGTCGATCGTCTTTACCATCCCCGTCTCGAACGTCACCGACGGAGACCAGCCCAACCGACTCATTATCTTGCCCGAATCGATCGCATAACGCCGGTCGTGACCGGGCCGGTCCGCAACATGCCTGATAAGCGACTTGTCCTTACCGAGCCGCTCTAATATCACACCGATAACCTCGAGGTTCGTCTTCTCGTTATTGCCGCCGACATTATATATTTCACCCGGCTGAGCTTCCGTCAGAACCTTCCAGATCGCCGTGCAGTGATCGTAAACATAAAGCCAGTCGCGAACATAAAGCCCGTCGCCATAGACCGGCAGCTCCTTATCATTGAGAGCGTTATTGATCATCAGCGGGATCATCTTCTCGGGGAACTGATACTCGCCGTAATTGTTCGAGCAACGCGTGATATTATACCGAAGGTCCCAGGTGTGCCCAAAGGCACTGACCAGATGGTCCGCCGCCGCCTTGCTCGCCGAATAGGGCGAGTTCGGACTGATCGGCGTTTCCTCGATAAACATCCCCTCTACGCCCAACGAACCGTAAACCTCATCCGTCGAGATCTGAACAAAACGCTCCAGCTTCCGCTCAAGCGCGATCTTCAAGAGAGTCAGCGTGCCGGTAACGTTGGTGTCGATAAAAATGCCCGGTTCGACCAGCGAGCGGTCGACGTGACTTTCCGCGGCAAAATTAACGATCGCGTCGACCTTATTGTCGTCGATCACCTTTTCAACCAGCCCGGCATCGCATATATCGCCCTTTACGAACCGATGATTCGGATCGTCCATCACATCGCCAAGATTCTCAAGATTGCCCGCGTAAGTCAGCTTGTCAAGATTGACAACCACGCAATCGGTATGTTCCGCAAGGACCATACGCACAAAATTACTACCGATAAACCCGGCACCGCCGGTAACAAGGATCGTTCTCATAATCGCTCCAAAAATCTTTCCAGTGGCCCCTGCCACGGTTTTATAGGTTCGCTCAGCATCGCTGCGATCTTACTGCAATCGAACCGGCTGCTGAGCGGACGGGCGGCGGCACTGCTGTAATCGCTCGTCTTACACGCACTCAGGTTGACACTGACGCCGAGTTTGTCAAAAATGAATTTCGCCATCTCATATCGGCTCGTCTGCCCATCCGCGGCATAATGAAAGATCCCTTCCGGGAACCCTTCCTGGCGACAAGCCAGCTCACAAATCGCCTCGGCAACCTCGGTCACAGCCGTAGGCGAGCCAATCTGGTCATCGACAACCTTAAGAGCCTTACCCGATCTCGCCAGGTTGACCAGCTTCTTGACAAAGTTATTCCCCGCTGTGCCATAAGTCCACTGGATCCTGATTATGCAGGATCGCACGCCGCTTTCGGCAAGAAGCCTTTCGCCGTCAAGTTTGCTCCTGCCGTATGCACTTATCGCTTTAGTCGCGTCCGTCTCAACGTACGGCACATCCGATTCGCCGTCAAAAACAAAATCCGTACTGATATGACAGACCATCGCACCGGTCTCAGCGGCAAACCGGCCAAGCCGCCCTACCGCTTCGGCGTTGATCTTATGAGCAAGCTCCGTCTCGGATTCCGCCCTTTCCACATCGGTATAAGCCGCACAGTTAATGATCAGCCCGTGGCCGTTCACCGCCTGCTTCAACTGCCCGGCATCGGTAATATCAAACTGCGGCAGATCATATACAAGCACCTCTGCGCCGCGCATAACCAACGCCCGAACCAACTCGCTGCCCAACATACCCTTGCCGCCAAGCACAACCACCCTGGAACCGGAACCGATCATGACAAGCCCCTCTCACCGCAGACAACTCCGCACTCCAACACCCACACCTCAGCTACGTTTATCGAAACATCTCGCATCTATCTGGAATCCTTGATCAGGCTCAAAAGATATTGCCCGTAATGGTTCTTCTTAAGCGGCTCAGCCAAACGCAAAACCTGTTCGGCATCGATCAGCCCTTTGTAATAGGCGATCTCTTCCGGACACGCAACCATCAAACCCTGTCTCTGCTCGACGGTATTGACAAAATTGGCTGCCTGCAGCATCGACTCCGACGTGCCCGTGTCCAGCCACGCCGTCCCTCTTCCAAGCAGCTCGGCACGAAGCCGCCCCTTACGCAGATAGATATTGTTCACCTCCGTGATCTCCAACTCGCCTCTCGCCGACGGCTTTACACTCTCGGCGATCTCAGTGATCTCGCTATCATAAAAATAAAGCCCCACAGCCGCATAATGAGATTTAGGCTCCGCCGGCTTTTCCTCAATAGACAGCACATTGCCCGCCCCGTCAAGCTCAAGAACACCATACCGCTCCGGGTCCTTCACCCAATAGCCAAAGATCGTCGCCCCTTCACGCGGCTCCGCAGCCCGCTGCAACGTCTGCTCCAAACCATGACCGTAAAAAATATTGTCGCCAAGTATCAAACACACACCCTCGGAAGCTATAAAATCCTTACCAATAATAAACGCCTGAGCAAGCCCCTCAGGACGCGGCTGGGCTGCGTATGTAAGCTCAATGCCCCACTGACTGCCATCACCAAGCAGACGCTCATAAAGCGGCAGGTCCACAGGTGTCGAGATCAGCAGGATATCCCGGATTCCCGCAAGCATAAGCGTAGTTAACGGGTAATAAATCATCGGCTTGTCGCATATAGGAAGCAACTGCTTACTCACCGCCTTCGTAACCGGATAAAGCCGCGTCCCGCTGCCGCCCGCAAGAATAATACCCTTCATAATGCCCACACGCCCTTTCCGCCGCCGCAACTGCAAATACGCCACAGCCCCAGCTGACAAGGATAGAAAATTGTCGACTCAACACAACCTGTTTATCGCATCGCAAACACAAATTCTACTGGAAAACCCAACCATAGTCAATATCGACCCTCTTCCAAAAACAACATTACCTCACCCTCCAGTCCGCAGCAAGGGTGGCAGCGTGTTTGCAAGCAAAAACGGGGACCGGTATCGTTCTGCCGACCTGTCTCGCCGTAGCCTTGGCGAAGGTGGAAGGCAGGTTGTACCTGTACCCGCTTTTGCGTACAAAACAGAATCTTTGCCGCTTTTGCCAAAATTCCAGCCGGATAAACCCAAAATCTACTTGCCAAATCCAACGCCAACCATATAATGCCCGTTTCGGGGCTAAAACCCCACCGGCGGCGTGGCCAAGTGGACTAAGGCGACGGTTTGCAAAACCGTTATTCATGGGTTCGAATCCCATCGCCGCCTTCTATTTTCCCCCATTTATGCTACCGTAAAACGCCTTTCCAGCGTGTTTTGCCTCTTTCCCCTAACGTCGACCCTAAACCACCCTTTCCAGGGTCCATTTTTACTAATACCAACAGCATTTTGCGTGTCCACCCCCTTAATCGGCCAAAACAGGAGTATTTTCGTTGTATTTCGCAGGCAAATCGGTTACAATATCGCCCAAGCACATGCGTCCTGCATGCGCAATCGGAGGTTGGAAAAATATCTAAGCCAATAATATCACATCAGTCCGGAAGAGCCGCGACGTGAACAGTCGTCATTTGCTGACAATTGCTGTTCTGGCCGCTGCACCGCTGCTTTTCGCAGGCGAGAAATCCGTCCGCGTCAACATGGCTGACCCCGATATCCGCCGCCAGCGGGTCGAAAACCTCGCTCGTGCCAGTCAAAGCAGAAGAGACCGCGCATGGCAGACAGCCGCCGCACGTAGCTGGCAACCGAAAATCCAGCGAGGCCATACGATCCTCGAACTGATGAATATCGACCGCGGACGGGTCTACTTCTACCGGACGGACAACCAAAATGCAGCCATATCGATCGCCGCCGACAAGGTAAGGCAGACATTGCCCTTCAACCTCGACGGCAACGGCTACACCGTCGGTATATGGGACGGAGGATCCGCACGAACCGACCATCAGGAACTCACAGGCCGCGTAACCGTCAAGGACGGAGCCGCCACCGCCGACCACTCCACACACGTCGCAGGCACCATAGCCGCCGCCGGAGTCAACTCGCTTGCCAAGGGAATGGCCCCAGCCATAAGCATCGACTGCTACCACTGGACCAACGACGTCTCTGAAATGACCTCGCGGGCGATGAGCTTCGCCGGCGAAAGCTCAAAAATACAGGTATCAAACCATTCCTACAGCACCGTTGGCGGATGGGAACACAGCTTTTCACCGCCGAAATGGTCGGGAACATGGCCCAGCAGCGAATCAGACATATTTGGCCTCTACAACTATGATGTCAGAAACTGGGATCAGCTCTGCTACGACGCCCCATATTACCTGCCGTTTACTGCCGCCGGAAACGACCGCAACGACAATACGCCGGGGCAAGGGGACGATTTTCAGTATTTTGACCCCGACAAACATCCGTTCCCCGATTGGGTAACAAAATCCTTCGACTCCGCCACCGACCCGAAAAAAGACGGATGGAACAACGGAGGCTTCGACACCATACCACCACATGGCACCGCAAAAAACAACATCACCGTCGGAGCGGTAAGAGACGCCGTAACCTCCGGCCAAAGAGACCTCAGCAAGGCAACCATGCCATCCTTCAGCAGTTGGGGACCGACAGACGACGGACGCGTCAAGCCCGATATCGTAACCAACGGCGTTTCCGTCCGTTCCAGCACCGCAGCCGGAACCGACACCTATGCCTCATGGAGTGGCACAAGCACGGCCGCACCCGGAGCCACAGGCGCAGCGGCTCTGC
>DAOVVQ010000133.1 GCA_030637065.1 Planctomycetota bacterium | reverse complement strand
GCTTTGGCGTATCGGGGCCGTATCTCGATCGCTTTTTGATAATGCCCGATCGCCTCCTGAATCTTGTCCTGTTCGCGGAGGGCGTTGGCCAGGTTATTGTGCATGACCGCGTTGTTTTTCGTCACGGCAATTGCCCGTCGGCACAGGGCCTCGCTGTCCTTCCAGTGCAGCACCTGGGCTCGGGTAGTTGCCACCCATGCAGTGGCAGCGACCACGATCGCCCCAGCCAGCACAACCCGCAATGCAGGCGACCTGCCAGCCAGTCTTGCTGCGGCGAAGGCTACGATGATGAAAATGCCGATCGAGGGCAGATATGTATAGCGGTCGGCCATTGCCTGGTCGCCGACCTGAACGAGCCCGATGACCGGCACGAGCGTCCCGAGGTACCACAGCCAGCCGATTATCCCGGCGATAAAATTGCGCCTTACGGCAAGATAGATCAGCATAGTGGTTATCGAAAGCAGCAGGATGAAACAGACTATCGGCCCGGCGGAAAGCGGCGCTATCCCATGATGCGGGTACAATACCGCAAGGCCAGTGGGCCAGATGAGCTTGAGTATATACTGCATGTAGGAGATGGGGATGTTCGCCAGGCGGAGGGCGAGCGGCATTGTGCGTATGGAGACGACAGCGCCGCCTTTGTGCTGGACGATGAAGGTGACGATGCACGAGATCGCGGCGATCGCTGCCAGGGGGACCTTTTCCATCAAGAGCCGCAGCCATGACGAGCCTTGGGCCTCGCCGGGCAGAGGTTGCCTGCGTCTATTGGCTTCTGTCTGCAACCTGCCCAGTGGCCAGTAATCGATCAGCAGCAGTACGAAGGGCAGGGTGACGAGCATCGGCTTGGCCATCAGGCCCAGAGTGAATGCGGCTGAGACGAGCAGATATGAGGTAACGGATCGCCGGCGGGTGTAGCGAATGTAGGCGGCCATGGTGAGCATCCAGAACAACGCACTCAGGACATCCTTGCGCTCCGACACCCATGCGACCGACTCGACATGAAGCGGGTGAAGGGCGAATGCCATCGCGACGAACACGCTGGGCCAAAGGGCTCCGGTCATACTGCGCAGAATCCACAGCAGCAGGAGGCTGTTTGCAACGTGGATGAGCAGGCTCGTAATATGGTGGCCGGGGGCGTTTGTTCCGAAGATCTGGCAATCGAGCATGTGGCTTAGCCATGTCATCGGATGCCAGTTGCCCGCGTGCGAGGTGGTTATGGCCCAGGCGATCGAATCGGCCTCCAGACCCCGCAGAACCTCGCGGTTTTCTGTTACGTATGCGGTATCGTCATAGTTGACGAAGTCGCTGAGGCGGACCTGCTCATAGGCGATAATGGTCGCCGCCGTCAGGATTGCGTAAACTCCCGCAATGCGTATTCTTGCTGTTAGCGATTTTTGGTTTGTGGCCTTCATTATCAGGGTTTTCCGCATTTATAACGCGCCAGTTTCGGCGAAATCTCGTCTATCAGATTCGCGTCGTCATTTGATATGGCCAGTCCTAACGCCTTTTCGGCGTATTGGGCGGCCTCGGTGAACCGGCTGGCGGCGGCAAATGCCACAGCCAGAGTGTCTAAGTTGCTCGCATCGGAATAGTCGGTCAACGCGCAGGCCTTTTGTGCTAATTCGATGGCCTTTGGGGCATCACGCAGACCGGGTTCTTCGGCTGTGGCGAAGATCCATGCCAGATTGTTCCACGCCTCGGCATAATCAGGCTTGGTCTCCAGTGCCTGGCGAAAGTGGCTGACCGCCTCATGAGGCTCTCCTTCGGCAAGAAGAGCGCCGCCCAGATTCAGGTGCATGTGGGGATTGTGCGTAGTGACCGCCAGGGCGCGGCGACACAAAGATATACTGTCGCGCCAGTAAGTGACCTGTCGTCTCGCAGCCAGGAGCCAGACGGTTAGCAGCATGCAGCAAACGATCGGCAGCAATCGCGCGGTAAATGGCGACCTCCTGCTCAGTTGTGCCCCGAGACAGGCGACGATCATAAAAATACCGATCGAAGGAATATAGGTGTAACGGTCTGCCATGCCCTGGACACCGACCTGAACCAGGCCGATAACCGGAACCAAAGTTACCAGATACCACAGCCAGCCCACGATCAACCCGCCGCAGCCCGATCGCCGACTCAGGTAGATCAGTAATACCGTAACGACCGCCAGCAGTACAAGAGACAGGCCCGCCGCGGCCATGGATAGCCCGTCTCCGGGGTGCGGGTACAATACCGCCAGTTTTGTCGGCCAGGCCATTTTGCCTATGTAGGTTATGTAAGAGATCGCCGCGTTGGCAAATCGCTGTTTGGCTGGGTGGCTTACTGCCGAACTGACCGCACCGCCTTTTTGCTGGACGATAAAAGTAATTATGCCCGAAGCCGCCGCGAGCAGAAAGAGCGGCAGCTTTTCGACCACCAATCGCCATGCAGGTGTGGTTTTGTGATTCGGTCCGGTTAGGTGGCCAGGTTTTCCGGCGGCGATCGAGCCGGGCTGGAATCTTCGCAGAGGCCAATAGTCCATCAGCAGGAGTATAAACGGCAGCGTCACGAGCATCGGTTTGGCCATTAGCCCGAGAAGGAAGAGCACCACCA
Source organism: Planctomycetota bacterium (assembly GCA_030637065.1). Lineage (GTDB taxonomy): Bacteria > Planctomycetota > Phycisphaerae > Sedimentisphaerales > Anaerohalosphaeraceae > DAOVVQ01. The sequence continues at coordinate 7,796 of DAOVVQ010000133.1, read as the reverse complement.
CCATCAGATACGACCTGGCGTTGTTTTTGCGGGTGTATCGAACGTAAGCGGCCATTGTCAGCATCCAGAAAAATCCGCTCAACACATCCTTGCGTTCGGCGACCCATGCGACCGATTCGACATGAAGCGGGTGAAGGGCGAATGCAAAGGCGACGAAGGTGCTGGGCCAGAAGGCCTCGGTCATCCTGCGCAATATCCACAGCAGCATCATGCTGTTTGCGACGTGAAAGAGAAGGTTGACCAGATGATGGCCCGCGGGGTTTGTGCCGAACAGCCGGTAATCCAATATATGACTGATCCAGGTTAAGGGGTGCCAGTTGCTCGCACGTGACGCGGTGAACGCCCACTTGATCGATTCACCGGTCAGACCTTCCTGGATATGGCGATTCTGCGTGACATATACGTTATCGTCGTAGCAGACAAATTCGCTCAGGCGGACCTGCTGATAGGCGATAATGGTTGCCGCCGCCAGGCAAAAGTAAACACCCGCATCGCGGAGTCTTGTACTTGCCGTTAGCGGTTTTTGGTTCGTGGTTTTCATTGCTGTCGAAAGAGTCTGGATTTGATCAGGCCTGCTTTGGCAAGACGGAAGGTAAGGGCGGTGCCGAGGCATCCGAATCCGTACCTGCAACTTCTGCGAAAGTTGATCGACGACGCTTCCTGGAAATACTTCGTCGGGCAACTCACCTCGGCGATCTGATAACCGAGCCAGAGAATCTCAGCGAGCATCTGGTTGTCGAAGACGAAGTCGTCGGAATTTTCTTCCAATTGCAGTTTCTCGATAAGTTCTCTTGAAAAGGCGCGGTAGCCGGTGTGGTATTCGGAGAGTTTCGCTCCCATCAGTACGTTTTCCGACAGTGTCAGCAGTCTGTTGGCGATGTATTTCCAGAGTGGCATCCCGCCCCTGAGTGCGTATCCGCCGAGGATTCGCGAGCCCAAGACGCAGTGGTACAGGCCGTTGCCGATCATCGAGGCCATTGCCGGGATGAGCTGTGGTGTGTACTGATAGTCGGGGTGTACCATGATGACGATGTCCGCTCCGGCGTCGAGCGCGAGTTTGTAGCACGTCTTCTGGTTTGCGCCGTATCCGCGGTTTTTTTCGTGCGTGTGTACGATGGTGTTGGCAAGCTCGGCGGCGATCTCGCTTGTATCGTCGCTGCTGGCGTCGTCGACGATGATGACCTGGTCGACGATGTTCTGGTCCATTACCTCGCGATATGTCTTCTCGATAGTCTGCGCGGCATTGTAAGCCGGCATTACCACGACAACTTTTTTATCTTCGAACATGTATTCTCCCTGTAACAAAACGGTTGCCGCGGTCAATAGTGGCTGGCGGCGTAAGCAGCCGTTACGGTTAAAGTTTGTCGCCCTAAGAGGCGGGCGGCGGCTTTATTTCGGCTCCTGCTGAGGCAACTGGATATTTATGTCATTACTGTCGCCAATTACGTAACTGCGGTTGTACAAAGGGTTTTCGCTGAGTCTGTCGCCGGCGGTAAGCCTGATAGTACCTTTTCCGAGCCCGTTTAGTTCATATCGTCCATTGATGTCCGTAACATCAGTAACGGTGCGGTTTTCGGCCTTGGCGGTGACGTTTAGTCCGATAACAGGCTGATTATCGGGGCCTGTAACGCGGCCAGCCACCGTTTCGGTCCATTCTACCCGATCTGGCTCATTTTTACCATCGCTGCCTTGCGATATTTTCCCGATAAACAGGACCTCAGAGCCGGGATCATCGATGTTCATTGCGGTCGGATCGTCACCATATCCGACAAAGAGCGTCAGCGGCAGCCCCGTCGGTATCCGTTCGATGTGGAACCAGCCGCTCTCATCCGAGTTGATATTCCAGACGGTTTCTTCGGGGGTGTCGAACTTTAGCCGCTCTGTCTGGGGCAAATGCAGGGCCAGCCGCACCTGCGGATTGGCAACAGGCTGCTCATCGTCATCGACGACAAGGCCGACTATGGATGCCGGCGGCGTAAGCTCGATGAGCAGATCGTTCGGTTCGCCGATGTGGCGGGTGGTAAAGGCGCGGGCCAGTGTAGAGTCGGAACTGAAAGCGTATCCGACGGGGATGCTGCCGGCAGGGCGGGCATCGCCGGCAATTATGAACACACCATCTTTGTCGGTGGCGATCTTTTGTTTTCCAAACCATACATAACCTTCGATGCCGTCGCCGGAGGGGGTTACGAGTTGTCCCGTTAATATCGGGCCGGCGTCGATCTCCGCTGTTACAACCTGGGTGCTTGTCCCGGGCTCGACGGTAAATGTCTGCATGATGTTTTTGTAGTCGCCCTCGTGCCACGTTGCCGTCAGCAGGTCGTATGTCCCCGGCGGAAGGTTCAGCATGGCCCCGCCGGCAGGGTTTGTATGGCTGATCGTCAGCGGCCCGCTATGGCGGCGGTCGGCAGGGCTGTCCGTTCGCGCAAACAGCGCAAAGCGTCGGCTGCCCGGGTCTCTGCCGGTTTTTTCGTCGACGATCCTGAGTATTACGGACCGTCCCTGCTGCAATTCGACCATGGCCAGTACCGTCCGGCCTGCAATTACTTCAACATCTTGCCCGCCCGGATAGAACAGGCCTGCCAGGGCCAGGTCCGCCTTGTCGATGTCGAGGGTAAAGGCGCCTGCGGAAAGGCCTTCGATCTCGAATTGTCCGTTGTCGTCGGTGGTAGCTATGCCCCGTGTTTGACCTTGCCGGACGGCGCTGACGGTGATCTGCGGGCCCCGGTACTGCTTGTCCTTCATGATGAGTTGTCCGAAGATCGCGCCTCCGGGCAGCATTGCGATCCAGACGTCTTCGGTCCCGGCCCGTACCGGGTAGGCATTGTCGCCGTATTGGCGTGTGGTGTATCTGACGTATCCGGCGGCGACTGCGTCGATGTGGGTGCGGGCTCCGGCGAAGATGTTTTCGATTACAAATCGTCCGTCGCTGTCGGTAACAGCGGTGATATATGAGTTGTCAGTGATCGCATGGCCCGGGTCGGGCTTTAGCTTTGCGACTACCTTTGCCGTGGGCAGCGGCCGGTCGTCTGCTCCTACGACGATACCGGTCACCTCAGCCGACTCCAGGAGCCGGATTTTCAGATCATACAGGTTGCCCAGCGGGACATATTGCCATGCGGTTGCGAATTGAGGGTGCTCGAACGTGACGAACCGGTCGAATTTTTTCGGCCCGCTGGGGCCGGTTATTTCGATATGGAAGCTGCCGTTGTCGGCGCTGACGGTTTTTGCTTCGGGTGTGCCGGGATGAAAAAGTCGCTTGTCCCGGTCGGCGGGATACAGGCGGCTGGTAACGGCGGCTCCGGCGATGGGCTCACCGGATGCTGCCGTAACGATGCCGGTGCAGGTCGTTGCCGGACGGTGCCATGCGGTCAGTTTTCGGATTTGCTCGGCCTCTGCCGCTTCTTTCGCATCCTTTTCCAATTGCTCGCGTTGGCGGATATCCTGTGCGAGCTGTTGCTGCTGCTTTTCGAGGCGGGTCTCGATGCTGTCTATTGCTTCGACAAAAGGATTGTCGGGTTTGTCGTCATACCATTGCGTGCTCATCTGCTGCAGGACATCGATCGCTTCGGCTCCGGCGAGTTGTCCGAGGTAATTCGCAGCGGCGAGTTTGCTGACAAACTGGCCCGTTCGCAGCATTGCGATAAGCGCACCCACATCGCTTGCGGCGGCCATGGCAAATATCTGTTCGAATTCCGCTTTCAGTTTCGCCTGCATTTCGGCGTTTTTTGCGTCGGTCTTTTCGGTCGAGGTCTGCTCTGCCGGTTTGGCGGCTTGCGATCGGCGGCTGGGGTCCTGTTGTGCGGTCTCGCGGGCGAGCCTTTCTTTTTCGGCAAAGTGCAGCGTCAGCAGAACCGCGGTAATTACCGTCGCTACGAACACAAAGGCACATGCAATGGCGATCATCCGGCGATAACCGATAGTCGCGGTTGACAGCGGCCCCGAATGAGGGGTTGTCGATAATGCCTCGGCCTCGTCTCTGAGCTGGGCAGCTATTTCGTCCTTTGTCGGCTGGGGCAGTTCCAGTTGCGGTTCGACGGCCAGGAGCAGTCTTTCGATATTTCGTTCGAGATGGTCGCGACTGGCCATAGCTATCCTTTCGCTCCATCCGGTTTCAGCCATGCCGCCAGTTTGGTAAAAGCCGCCTTAAAAGCCAGCCGCCCCTGATAGAGCGTCGCGGTAACTGCAAGTTCGTCCTCTTCCATGGCGCCGGCGATCTGACCGGTGGTGTTCATCTTGTAATAATAATCGGTAAGGATATCGCTGTATCTGTCCGGAATGCTCGCCAGTGTCATTTGCACAAGCTGGGCGGTTTCGGTCCTCTCCAGAAGCTCCTCGGGTATCGGCTCGGTTGCGATGTTTTGACAGGCAGTTGCCAGGCTTTGGTCCAGCCCGGTCCAGATATGCTGCTGGGACCGCTCTTTTCCGGCGTTATGCAGGGCCTTTTTTACGCAATCGGCGCTGAGATGAGTCAGCCATGCGAACATGGAGCCGTAGCTGACGTCAAACTGCGAAATTTGCCTAAGTGCCGCCAGGAAGGTTTCCCGAACAACGTCAGCGGCCATCAGCGGATCTTCGCTAACCCTGTAGAATACGAACGTGTAGAGCTTGTCGCAAAAGGTCTCGAACCAGTCGGCAACCGCATCTCCATCCCGACGGGCGAGTTGCCGCAGCTTCTTTTTGTCGAACTCTTCGGCCATATTGCTCCCGGTGCAAAATCAAATATTAAAAATTAAAATGCAAAATCACAAATCAAAATTCAAAAATGGGTTTTTTGACCACAGCAGTATGGGTAACTGCTACCCATACTGCACGTACGGCCTTACAGAACCGCATGGGTAACAAGTTACCCATCCTACGCGATGGTTTCGTCCAGCGATATTGCAATTGTAGCGAATTAAAGATTCTGCAACTCTCCATAATTCTACCAAAAAAAAGTGCAAAAGTCAGCCCTGAGACTAAAAATTGCCTCCAGCGGGCAATTTTGTTGGACAAACGGCCCTGTCCCAGTTAAAAGGATGTCAAATGTATCTGCTGTTCTTGCGAAAGGTAGCATCATGAAGAGATTTGGCGGTATCACGTATTTGGCGATTCTTTGTGTGGCCTTTATGGCCCTTTCTGGGTGCGGCAAGGACGATTCGGGCGTCAAGGTGCTCAAACTTGCCCACGGGCTCGACATGAACCATCCCGTTCACAAGGCTATGGAGTTCATGGCGGAGAAGGTCGCTGAGAAATCCGCTGGGACGATGAAGGTCGAGATATATCCCTCCGAGCAGCTTGGCACGGAGAAGGAATGCCTCGAACGCGTGCAGATGGGGACGCTTGCCATGACCAAGACGTCGTCGTCGGTGATGGAGGGCTTCGTCGAGGAGATGAAGGTTTTGGGGCTGCCGTATATCTTTCGCGATACTGAGCATTACTGGGATGTGCTCCTTGGCGATATTGGAAAACAGCTCCTGGCATCCGGCGAAAAGAAGAGTCTTAGGGGCCTGTGCTTTTACGGTGCCGGGGCACGCAGTTTTTATACGGTCAAAAAGCCGATCAATTCGCCTGCCGATCTGGCTGGGATGAAGATTCGCGTCCAGAAGAGCCCGATCGCACTGGAGATGGTAAATACGATGGGCGGAAAGGCCACGCCGATCGACTGGGGCGAGCTTTATACCTCTCTCCAGCAGGGCGTAGTCGACGGGGCCGAGAACAATCCGCCGAGTCTGTATACCTCGCGGCATTATGAGATATGCAAGTTCTACGTGCTCGACGAACACACGATGCCGCCTGATGTCCTGATCGTCAGCCCGATAATTTGGAGCCAGCTTACGGCGGACCAGCAGCAGATACTCCAGGCGGCTGTCGATGAATCCGTTACGTATCAGCGAAAGCTCTGGGCCGAGTTCCAGCAGGAATCGCTCGACGCGATCGCCGCCGCCGGTGTTAAGATCATAAAGCCCGACAAGCAGCCGTTCCGCGATGCGGTCAGTGCGATGCTCGCGAAATATAAAGGCACGCCGATCGGCGATCTTGCCAAAAGGATCGGCGAGGTGCAATAAGATATGATCGCCGCCACGCGTAAGATGCTTACACGGATACTGGAAGTCCTGCTGACCGTTGTCATGACGGTGCTGGTATTGGACGTTGTCTGGCAGGTATTCAGCCGGTACGTGCTAAAGGACCCCAGTTCCTGGACGGAAGAGCTGGCTACCTTTCTGATGATATGGGTGGGGCTTTTGGGTGCTTGTGTCGCTCTTAACCGCGGGGCACATCTTGGGATCGATTATTTCGTTTCAAAATTTTCCGCCCGCAAACGTCTCTATATCGAGATATTCGTCTTTGCCTGTATCGCGATCTTTTCGGCAAGCGTGATGCTCGTAGGCGGTATCAGGCTGGCGAGACTTACCTTCCGGCTCGGACAGATTTCCCCTGCGATGGGCCTGAAGATGGGTTATGTCTACTTAGCGGTCCCCATTAGCGGATTCTTTCTCGTGCTCTACAGCGTCGAGCTGCTGGTCGAAAAGATCGGTTTTCTTGTCAAGGGCGAAGACGAGCGGCTGGTCGAAAAGATCGCCACTCTTCTCGATGACGAAAATACAGGATCGCCGAATGATACCGATGCCGACCCAGCGGATGATTGATACGAGGTAAAATATGTCACTGCCAATAATCGTACTGATAAGCGCATTTGTGATCCTGCTGGTGCTCAATGTGCCGGTTGCCTTTTCGATGGGCATTGCGACGATACTGGCAGTGGTGGCGATAGGGCAATTCCCCGACCCGCTGATGGCTGTAGCACAGCAGTTGCCGACCGGGATCGACAGCTTTGCGCTCCTTGCGATACCGTTTTTTATCCTGTCGGGCCTGTTCATGGGCCACGGCGGCATTGCCCGGCGGCTGATCGATTTTGCCAATGTTGTCGTCGGCAGATTCCGCGGCGGGCTTGCCTTTGTTAACATATTGACCTGCATGTTGTTTGGCTCGATCTCGGGCTCTGCGGCGGCGGCTGTGTCGTCGGTAGGGGGGTTCATGGTCCCGCTGATGAACAAGATGGGCTACCACCGCGACTTTAACGCGTCGATAAGCATAACCGCTGCGACGACGGGGCTGCTGATCCCGCCGAGCAACGTGATGATCGTCTATTCGTTAGCGACCGGCGGGGCCTGCTCGATCGCGGCGATCTTTATGGCTGGCGTGGTACCGGGAGTTCTCGTCGGGCTCGGCCTGATGGTCGTCGCCGGCACCATTTCCGTCAAGCGGGGCTACGGCAGGGGCGAAACCTTTACCCTCGGCGAGAGCGTCATCCGCTTCTTCAAGGCGATACCGGCCCTGCTCTTGATCGTGATCGTCCTCGGCGGGATATTGGGCGGTATCTTCACCGCCACCGAGGCGTCGGCTATCGCGGTGGTCTATTCGTTTATCCTGTCGGTTTTCGTCTACCGCGAGGTCAAGTTCAGCGACCTGCCGAAGATCATACTCCAGTCGGCGGTAACGACCGCGGTCGTGATGATGCTGGTGGCAACGTCGATGGCGATGAGTTGGGTGCTGGCCTATGAAAACGTGCCGCAGAACATAAGTGCGTTCCTGTTAGGCCTGACCGAGACGAAGTGGGTGCTGCTGCTGATAATCAACCTGATCCTGTTAGCGGTGGGAACGTTCATGGATATGACGCCGGCGGTGCTGATCTTTACGCCGATCTTTTTGCCGGTCGTCACAGCCTTCGGCATGAACCCGCTGCACTTCGGCATTATAATGATCATGAACCTGTGCATCGGGCTCTGTACGCCGCCGGTGGGTACGTGCCTGTTCTT
>DAOVVQ010000203.1 GCA_030637065.1 Planctomycetota bacterium | reverse complement strand
ATATGGATTACAGTTAATAAGAGCCGATCGATCCACGAGAAAAACCATATTCATCATGAATCCTTTCAAATAAAACCCATGATGAATACACCGGTCATCGGCTCGAATTAACTAAAATTATCATTAGAGCTGTCTCAGCGACGGAATCGAGCCCCGGCTGGGCTGTTGAAGGCTAATCGGCTGTCTCAGCGATGTGGTCAAATTGCGGCTGGGCGGTTAAGCCATAAAAACAGCCCCATTCGCAAGCCTGCAAACAGGGCTTTTACTCCCACCTCTATCAGTACACCCACTCTACCTTCTCCAAGCCGCCTTGCGTACCATTAGCGGCGGCATCTGTTGGGGACGAACGTGGCTCATATCCTGTTTGATGCAGCTTCGATTGCTTGGGTACAACCGGACCCGGGTCGATTTGACTTTCCAGTCATACTCGACTTGTCTGCGTCTCTTGAACCAGTTAAAAACGTTCATATCTCAAATTCCCTTACGGTAGCCGGGATGATTCCTCCACAGATATCTATCGACCTGTCCGGGGGGGCACTTAACCTCTGCCAAAAAACCGTAGGCTGTAACCGAAACAGTCTTGCAGCACTCTCCATGGGCAAATCGCATTAGGGGCAAAACAGTAGTTCCGTGGGCAATTCGCCCCCTGAATAAGTCTTCCCATAGGTAAAATTCCCTACAAAGGGTATATTTGTTGCAATCGTTACACCCCTCATTGGCTTGGAGCGGATACCTGAATGGTTATATTTCCCTATTTGCTGGGCCGATTTCGGGCGGAGGTGGGTCTGGCTTTTTTATTTTGCCTTTTACTTTCCCGCTGGGGTTGCTATACAATATGTCGAGGCCTTTAATAAGGAGTTATTAGATGGATGCCATAAATCGCAATTCCAGGACAAGCGTTCATTTTCAGCTTGGATTCGTTCTGGCGGTGCCCTGGACCATGGACAAGACAAGTACCGTCGACTTTCAGCGGGCCCTGCTGGATAGCGGCCTGGAGTTCACCCAGACCAATCGAGCTGCCAGGAGCTATACCCTCAACCGTACGGACCCTTCCAACCTGCACGTAAAGCTCGATTCGCCGGCCCCGCAGCTTTCCGGCATCCAGATAATCGCCCAAAACCCCTCCTGCGACCTGGATATGTTCGTCCTCGATGCCAGCGCGGTTACCGACGCATATCAGCAGACGTTCGCCGCCGGCCGCTATCAGATCGTCAGGGCCTCGGCGAAGATCCAGCACCTGTACAGTTCGCACGAGCACGCATTTAAATATCTCTGGGAGGAACGTCTGGGCCAGTCGGGCCAGGATTTTCAATGCCTGGGGCCGAGACCCGTTGCCGGTGGCGGTCTGAGGCTGCTTATGCCCCCTCATGCGGCGGAGGGCCAGGAGCCGATCTCGATCGAGATACGGATCGAGTCGTTCCTGCGGGAGCCGACAAAACTCCTGATCGAGACCAATTTCGTCTGGCCTCAACCGAAACTCCTGCAAAAGGACCAGAAATTCGACCCAGCCGCCTACCTCAATCCCCTGGAGGAATATGCGGCCAATCAGGTCTGGGAGTTTCTGACTCAGAGCAAGGATAAACAGCCTTAGCAGGCCTTAAAGGCGAAATCGATGCTGTTTACGCCTTCATCGGCGTGTCGACCGCGTAGTGCCGACCCTATCCTTCCGGTCCACCCGCAAGGCGAAAAAACGGTTGCATACGATTTTGCTGGGGATAATTTACAATTAATGCTTGACAATCGTGCCCTGCAAACTTACAGTCTCCAGCGCTGTATCTGCAGAGGGATGGATACGTATAAACTGAATCCTTAGGACAAAAAAGGAGAGTTTCGATGGCAACAAAAGTTGCAATTAACGGTTTCGGTCGTATTGGCCGGGCTGTGACACGGGTCCTGCTCCAGAGGCAGGGAGACCTGGAACTGGTAGCGGTTAACGATCTGGCGGACGCGAAGAGTCTTGCTCATATGTTCAAATATGACAGCGTCATGGGCAAATGGCCTGGTACGGTCGAGGCTTCGGATAATGAGATCGTGATCGACGGCAAGGCGATCAAGATCCTGGGTGTCAGGAACCCGGCGGATCTGCCGTGGGGCGATATGGGTGTCGAGACCGTTGTCGAGTCGACGGGTATCTTCCGCAACGTGGAATCGCCCAAGGGCGGTTATGGCGACCATGTCAAGGCAGGGGCGAAGAGGGTTGTTCTGTCTGTTCCCGCCAAGGACGATATCGAGGCGACGGTTGTTCTCGGTGTCAACGATGAGGTGCTGAAGGCGGATACGAAATTCATCTCCAATGCCAGTTGCACGACCAACTGTCTTGCACCTCTGGCCAAGGTCCTTGATGAGACGTTCGATATCAAGAGAGGTCTTATGACCACGGTTCACGCTTATACGAACGACCAGAATGTATCGGATATGATCCATTCCGACCTGCGTCGAAGTCGTGCCGCTGCGGCGAATATCATCCCGACGACCACCGGTGCAGCCAAGGCCGTTGGCATGGTTATCCCGAAGCTCAACGGCAAGCTCGACGGTTTTGCACTCAGAGTGCCGGTAATCGTCGGCAGTTGTGTCGATCTCGTCGTCGAACTCGGTAAGGAAGCGACCGCTGAGAGCGTAAATGCCGCGGTAAAGGCTGCCGCAGGCGGCGCGCTTAAGGGTATTCTCGAATATTGCGACGAGCCGATTGCCAGCAGTGATATCATTGGCAATCCCGCTTCGAGCATTTTCGATTCGCTCTGCACGATGGTGATGGCCGGCAACATGGTCAAGGTCGTCAGTTGGTATGACAACGAATGGGGCTACTCGAATCGCACCGTCGACATCATGGAGAAGATGGCCAAGATGTAATACCAATGGTATTAATGGAGTTCGCGGTGCAGATCTGGTAAGTTGTTGTAAGCCAAAAGATTAAACCGCGTATAGCGCGCATTTTTTCAGGCGGATCGGTATGATACGGGCGTTTGGAGTGATCGCCTATGGGTATTTGATTCTAAAAGGGCACGGGGCACGCAGCATGGCCTTACGTGCCCTTTTTTTAACATTGAACACGGCTTGAATATTGATATGGAAGGGGCAGTTATGGCCAAAAAAACGGTTGCGGATATCAATGTGGCGGATAAGAAGGTTCTGATCCGGTGCGATTTTAATGTTCCGCTGGATGAGGCGGGCAATATTACCAGTGACGCCAGGATCACCAAGGCGCTGCCGACGATAAAGCATGTGCTCGAAAATGGCGGTGCGGTTATCCTGATGAGTCATTTAGGCAGACCCAAGGGCGAGCGAAATGCAAAGCTGTCGCTTTTGCCGGTTGCCAAACGGCTCGGCGAGCTTTTGGGCAGGGACGTCATATTTGCCGACGACTGCATCGGTGACGATGTCACAGCCAAGGCCGCCGCTCTTAAGGCCGGCGATGTGTTGCTGCTTGAGAACCTGCGTTTTCATAAGCCCGAGACGATCAAGGATAAGGCCGCCAAAGATGACCCGCAGCTTCGCCAGGCCAAAGACGAGTTTGCAAAGCAGATCGCCGCTCTGGCCGATGTCTACGTTGACGACGCGTTTGGCACAGCCCATCGTGACAATGCCTCGATGTATACGGTACCTGTGATGATGGAAGGCAAGGACCGGGTCAGCGGCTTCCTGATCGAAAAGGAGCTGAAGTTCCTCGGGCAAACTGTCAGCGATCCGGAAAGGCCCTTTGTCGCGATATTAGGCGGGGCCAAGGTCTCCGACAAGATCGGTGTCATCGAGAATCTGCTGCAAAAAGTCGACCGCATCCTGATAGGCGGGGCGATGGCGTATACGTTTTTTAAGGCCCAGGGCAGAGAGATCGGCAACAGTCTTTGCGAGGATGATTTTGTCGAGAAGGCGGGCGGTCTGGTAGAAAAGGCCCGTCAGATCGGCTGTGAGATCGTGCTGCCCGTCGATACGGTGGTAGCCAAAGAGTTCAAGGCTAATGCCGAAAATAAGGTTGTCGAAAGCGATATCGAGCCTGATTGGCAAGGTTTGGATATCGGTCCCAAGTCGCAAAAGCTCTTTGCCGGAAAACTCGAAGGGGCCAGGACGATCGTCTGGAACGGTCCGATGGGTGTTTTTGAGCTTGAACCCTTTGACGAAGGGACCAAGGCGGTGGCGATGGCGGTGGCCGAGGCTACCGGCAAGGGCGCCAAGAGCATCATCGGCGGCGGCGACAGTGCAAGCGCTATCGTGAATATGGGGCTCGAGGACAAGGTCAGCCACATCTCCACCGGCGGCGGAGCCAGCCTTGAGTTTCTCGAAGGCAAAAAATTCGTATGCCTTGATATCCTGGATGACAAGTAACAGGGCGGATAAGAACGTAGATGTAAGAAGCGTTGCGTTTTTGACTGCGTGACTTTATGGAATTGAGGGTTTATGTCTGATTTGCGATTACCTAAGCCGGGGACGATTGAGATATCGCCGTCGATATTGAGTGCTGACTTTGCGAACCTTGCCTCTGAGATCGCCGAGGTTGAGTCGGCTGGTGTCAGTATGATCCATCTGGATGTGATGGACGGTCATTTTGTGCCGAATATTACGATCGGGCCGGTGGTGGTGGCCAAGCTTCGCAAGTACAGCCAGGTTGTTTTCGATACACACCTGATGATCTCCGAGCCGGAAAAATATGCCGAGCAGTTTGTTGAGGCGGGCTCTAATCACATCAGTTTTCACATCGAGGCGGCCCGCGAGCCGGCAAAACTTATCGAAAAACTGCATGATCTGGGTGTAACCGCTGGCATAACGCTAAATCCCGATACCCCGGTCGAGGCGATCGCCGAGGTTGCCCCGCTCTGCGATATGGTGCTGGTAATGACGGTTTATCCAGGTTTCGGCGGGCAAACGTTCATCGACTCGGCGGCTCGTAAGTGCAGTGAGATAAGGCAGTTAGTAGGCCCCGACGTCCGGATCGAGGTTGACGGCGGGGTAGATCCCGACACAGCGGCTTTGGTAATCAGCTATGGTGCCGACACCCTGGTCGCTGGCAATGCCATTTTCTCGAAGTCTGACCGGGCTGGGGCAATCGCGGCGATTCGGGCGGCGTGGGCGTAAATGCGAATATGGCTTTTTTGCCATTGATTTGGTATAATACCCCAGCGGAATAATGAGGAGTAAGACCAATAGCTAATCAAGTTATGGCAGATAAATCGAAATCAAAATGGGACGGCTATTCGCTAAAGCCGCGCCGCCGGATGCCCGACGGGCTCTGGATGGGGTGTCCATCCTGCCAGCACATGCTCCACAAAAAGACGGTCGAGAAAAACCTGTACGTCTGTCCGGAGTGCGAGGGGCATTTTCGGATCAACGGCGCCACGCGGATCGCGCAGCTGGCTGACGAAGGATCGTTCGAGCCTATGTGCCAGGACATCGCATCGAATGACCCACTGAAATTCGAATGTTCCGGCAAGAAGTATAAGAACCGCCTCAAGGAGGGCCGCAAAAAGGATGGCGGCGACGAGGCGATTTTGGTTGGCAAGGCGTTCATTCGCGGTCGTGGCGTAATGCTCAGCGTGATGAACTTCGATTTTTTGGGCGGATCGATGGGCATGGTCGTCGGCGAACGGTTCTGCGTCGCAGTCGATAAGGCCATCGAAGAATCGCTGCCGTTAGTGGTTGTCAGCAGCTCCGGCGGGGCCCGGATGCACGAGGGGGTCGTTTCCTTAGGCCAGATGGCCAAGACGAGCGCTGCACTTGCCAAATATGACGAAGCGGGTGGGCTGTTTATCTCGGTGCTGACGGACCCGACGACGGGCGGAGTAACAGCCAGCTTTGCAATGTTAGGCGACATCATCATCGCCGAGCCGGAGGCCCTGATCGGTTTTGCCGGCCCGCGGACGATATACCAGACCATTAAGGTCGAACTGCCCGAGGGCTTCCAGCGGTCCGAGTTCCTGTTAGAGCACGGCTTTATCGACATGATCGTCCATCGCAAAGACCTGCGAAGCGAGATCGGACGCCTCATCGATTACTGCGGCAAATAGCACATTTCTGCGGCGGCAATTTCGTAAAATCTCTTTCGTTTGGCGGTATCGGTGCGTATAATTCGGGTTTGAAAGTGTTTTTGGGCGTGAAAATGGGCTATTTCAGGGAAAATATTGAAAAACTGACAGGTTATGTGCCGGGATTTCAGCCGGATGGGGCCGATGTGGTCAAGCTCAATACCAATGAGAATCCCTATCCGCCTTCGCCGAAGGTGACCGAGGCTATCGAGTCTCTCTCGGCGGAAGGGCTTCGCCGCTATCCTCAGCCGTTGGCAGATGGCTTTCGCCAGGCGGCAGCGGAGGTTCTTGGCGTGCGCCCGGAGAATATCATCTGCACGAACGGCGGCGATGACCTGCTGACGATCTGCTTTCGGGCATTTTGCGACTGCGGTCGCCCCGCAGCCTGGCCGGTGCCGACATATTCGCTGTACGAGGTGTTGGCAAATCTGCAGGATTGCCAGGTGATCGAGGCTGATTTTGCCGACGAGAACTGGCGTGATAAGCTGGTTGCGGCTGGGGCGGCACTTACGATAGTGTGTAATCCCAATGCCCCGACCGGCAGGCAGATTGCGGCCAACGATCTGGCCGAGTTGGCCGAGGGGCTTTCCGGCGTGCTGCTGATCGATGAGGCTTATGTCGACTTTGCCGGGGATAATTGCATCCAGCTGGTTGAGCAGTTCGATAATGTGATAATACTTCGGTCGATGAGCAAGGGTTACTCGTTGGCGGGACTGCGTTTCGGCTTTGGCGTTGCCAGTGAGGGGCTGATTGCCGGTCTGATGAAAGTTAAGGATTCCTATAATGTAGACGCCGTATCGATAGCAGCGGCGACAGCGGCGATCATGGACCAGGATTACTTTAAGGCCAACGTCGAAAAAGTCGTTGCTGAAAGGGCCCGCATGACGGAGGAGCTTACGGGCCTTGGCTTTCAGGTCGGCCCGAGCGAAACGAATTTTCTGCTGGCCCAAATCAGCCGGGCTGGGGCGATATATGAAAAACTCGCCGAAGGAGATATCTATGTCCGGTACTGGAATACGGGCCAGATGGCCGATAAACTAAGGGTT
>DAOVVQ010000240.1 GCA_030637065.1 Planctomycetota bacterium | reverse complement strand
CACTATATATCCGACTGAAAGCTGATAATGGACATAAACATAACATCCGAATGAAAGTTGATAATGGATATAAACATAACAAATAACATAATATCGAATTTGGGCTCGAACCTAAGCCCAGCCCGCAGACCCGCCGGCGAAAGCAAGGCTGAAACCAGCCCGGTAAACGCCGATCTGCGCAGCGATTACGACGCCATTATCGCAAGAGCCATAGAGTCCGAAGAAATCAACATTCAAGCTGTCGAAAGGGCCAAATCACTACTCGAAGCAGGCCAGCTCGACACACCACAAAACATCCAGTCCACAGCCGAAAATCTCCTAAAGTTCGGCATTTGATAGAAAGGTCTACAAGTCGGCTGGCCACGGACGGCTGCCGCAAGAGAAAGTAAGGGATTATCGAACTTCGGCGAGGATTAGTGGAAACGGGATTTTCCATTAGCCTCGCCATTTTTTTGTGTCAAAAGAAATGACCAAACACTTACCTTAACCGCCCCGCCACAACCGCTGTCCGCCATCGTCCACCAGCGATCTGCCCTCGTCCGCAATCGACCGCCATTAACCGCCCTCGTCCGCCAGACGACAGATTACGCCGCAACATCAAGAGCCAGTCCTCGCGGAACCTCTACGCGCGGACCGTACACACCAAATATACCCATCGGGCCACTCGGACCGCCTTCGCCGCCGTCATCGCCGGCATCGACCGCTGGCGCACCGACGCTATAGCCGTGTGGACCGTGGCCCCGCTGGCTGGTTTTGGAAACCGGCACGATGCTGCTCGAACCGCTCGGATCGCTCTCCTGCCCCGAGACAACACTGCGCCCCCGCGCCAGCGGCTCAGACCGTACTACTGTACACTCTACCCTCTTAGTCATTTCATCACCCTCCCAGGTAATTGCGAAAAGACCGTTTCGGCTAACGGTTATTGAACACTCGCGATGCTGTCTGGAACTACCCACCCCACACTAACTACTCACCCCACGATACTTTACCACCCTGCTGCTATCCAGCCCCGTTACTGTCTGAAATTACTCCCCCAACGATGAGTACATTATACCACATGAGCCCTCCAAAATCAAGATAATTCACGCCGAACCGACCGGACAACTGCGATCCACCGGAGCCAAACACTCCCTCGTCTATATTTCACATCCGCACCGTCCGTAATGGTAAAATTAAAAATATTGTTCGTTTTGACCGCCAAATCTGCCGATAAATGAGGTAGGAGTGTTCGATATTTAACACCAAGCCGGTTTTTCGGCGATTTTAACTTTGGAAAGGTTTTAAGATGCAAGAAACGATTGGACAGGCCGCAGGCCAGATTTGGCAGGTATTATCAACAAAAGACAGCCCCGTCAGCATAGCAGACCTCCCCAAGCTGACCAAGCTCAAGGCACAGGTCGCATACCAGGGCCTCGGATGGCTCGCTCGCGAAGGCAAGGTCAGCTACGAGACAAAGGGCACAAAAACCCTCGTCTCGCTACACCCCGCCGAGTGCTACTGCTAACCCATTAGCCACCAAAATAACGCTAAACCCCCGCAACCCACCACGCCCGCGCCTCATCCGCAGCCTCAGGGTGGGCCTCGGCCCACGCAATAAATTTAACCGCGGCAAAGCCGCCTCCACCCTTCGAAATTTGATATTCGATATTCACCCGTCCCGCCCTCCTGACTAACTCCGCTCTTTAGAGCGGAGACCAGCCACAACACCCCCCAAAAAAAGGGCTTTAGCCCTGCAATCAACTACCCGGTAAACGTAGGGTGCGATTTTTCGCACCACTTATTTCATCGGCAAAGCCGCCTCAACCCTTCGAAATTCGATATTGGACATTCGTTATTCGATATTCATCCGTCCCTCCGCCGCCCTTTTACATTGACATCAGCCGGTCCGCGCGATAAGCTCAGTTTTTCGTTAAACCAATGGAGATCGCTAAAATGCCGGACGCACTGACCGAAAATCGATACGAAAATATGAAATACAATCGCTGCGGCAAAAGCGGCCTGCTGCCCCCAGCCGTATCCCTGGGCCTGTGGCACAGTTTCAGCCAGGACGTCTCGTTCGCGACCTCCAGCGCCATGATCAAGTGGGCAATTGGCCTCGACGTATCGCATGCCGACATCGCAAACAACTACGGCCCCCCGCCCGGCTCGGCGGAGGCGACCTTCGGCAGGATCATGAAGACGGAGCTGGCACAATATCGCGACGAGCTGATAATCTCGACCAAGGCCGGATACCTCATGTGGCCCGGACCCTACGGCGAATGGGGCTCGAAAAAGTACCTGACCGCCAGCCTCGACCAGAGCTTAAAACGCCTCGGCCTCGATTACGTCGACATATTCTACTCACACCGGCCCGACCCAAACACGCCGATCGAAGAGACAATGGAGACCCTCGACCAGGCGATCAGCCAGGGAAAGGCCCTCTACGCCGGAATCTCTAATTACAACCCCGAGCAAACCGCCAAAGCCGCCGCAACCTTAAAACAGATGGGCCGACACTGCCTCATCCACCAGGTGCGATATTCTATGCTGAACCGCACCATCGAGCAGGGCCTCCTCGATACGCTCGAGGACGAGGGCATCGGCTGTATCGTATTTTGCCCCTTGGCCAAAGGCCGACTGACCGACAGGTACCTCAACGGAATACCAGACGACTCCCGCGTAGCCAAGCCCAGCGAGTTCCTCAAACGCCAGGACATAACCGAAGACCTGCTGACAAGGATCAGGGCGCTTAACGAAATAGCCGCCGCCAGAGGCCAGACAATGGCCCAACTCGCCCTCGCATGGACATTGCGGGACAAAAGGGTAACATCAACACTAATCGGAGCCAGCAAAGTCGAGCAGGTAGAGCAAAATATAGCAACCCTGAAAAACCTCGATTTCGCCCCAGAGGAATTAGAAAAGATAGACCAAATCCTAAACCAGTAACCATGCTGAATACTTGAACAAAATGTGAGTTCTTGAATTCTAAAAACAGGGCTGCGAGCCCGGAGGAGAAAGAAAGGCTCGCAGCCCATAACTAATGTCATGATTCGGTTAGAGTGGATTGTCAGGCGAGCATTGCGAAGTTGCTCTTGGTCTCGAAGCACTCTGTGCCGGATCATCTACCAGATACAATTCGCCCATCGCCAAAGGAGCACCTCCCATTGCCGGGAGTTCTTTCAGGTAGTTACCCGCATAGATAGAGAAATCTACTATGTCGACGTCACCATCGAAGTCAAGATCGCCAAGCAGGTATGGATACACGGATGTGGACATCGGAGCCGCCAGCCACGGGCAATACTCCACATTCAAGTCTTCGACGCTGCTTCCGAGCCCATCGGAGTTCTTTATTGTCAAGACGTCACTACAAATTTCGCCGTCCGTTTCAGATACTCCGTTGGGATCGTACGGCCCGCTCGGATCGCCCCAGTAGTTATAAGTAGCATCCGCCGTGTTGATGCCGGTATTGTCAACGCCTTCATCATTGCCCATAAAGCTGTTGTAATTGGCGGTAACTACCGCTGTGTCGGTTTCGTTGTAACCGTCCGCTATAGCTGTTGTGCAGTTGTTTATGCGGTTGTGTCTGATATCAGCCTCGGTTCCCGGGCCGAAGTAAGTTGTAACGAGGATACCGGCGGAAGTGGAACCGTCAGAAGCCGCCACGCCGACACAGTCGGATATCAAGCAGCCCGATACGCTGATCTGAGCGCCTCCGCCTGCTTCGACACCATAGTCAAGCCAGTCGCCCACACCTTTACCCGTATAGCTGTTGCCGTGGAACAGAGATGTGTTTACACCGCCACCGAAGTAAAGTACGCCGATACGTCCGATCTCACTGAAGTCGCAATCTACAAAGTCTACCGGACCGGTACCGAAGGCGGCAACTGCAACACCACTATAAACAGATGGGTACTTAATGTTGACAAAATCAACATTGAGTATTGTGCCCTGGCCCTTATGACGGATACCCTGGTAAACATTGTGCCCGGCACCGTCAAGAACCAGATACTGCAGGTTAAGAGTAACGCCGGTGTCTACCAGCCACCAGCCCCTGGGATCGCCGGAAGTCGATGTATCCTGATCGGTTTTGACCACGGGCCTGTCGGCGGGATCACCTGCGATGTTCAGGTCCTTATCGATAACAATCTGTCCCTGCTCTACATAGGTCCCACCATATACGGAAATCAGTTCACCTGCTTCTGCGGCTGTAACAGCTTCCTGGATGGTGGCAAATGCGTCATAGCCGATGAAGTAATCCAGAGAACTTGCCGTTACGACAGTCCAGTCAGGCAATCCTGTCCAGTCATCATCGACAACAATATCGCCAACTGGGATAGTCATCTGGCCTGACATGTTGATATACCAAGGGAAGAAATCCACATACGTAGAAACCGCATCACCTGAACCTCCGCCAGCCCCGCTTGGCCCCGAGGCGTCGCCCCAGAAGTTTTCCGTAGCGTCAACTATAATGCTGTCGATTGTGTTGTTCACCCCAAACGTGGTGTTTCCGGATATGACGCTCTGGTTAATCGCAATGCTATACGAACTTGTACTGCCCACTCCAGCAGAATCTTCGACCATTACACCAATGTCATGACCGCTAATCGTTTCACCGGTAAGGGCAACCGTAATATCCCCGTCACCCTGTGTGAAAATGTGCAGGCCATAAGCGCCGTTATTGCTAAATGTATTCCCGCTTCCGGTTACGGTAACTGATGAACCGTGTTCCATGTCTTCGTCCTGGAGAATAATACCTCCATCAGTATTATCATGGAAGTTGTTGTCGTTTAGGGTGACGTTAATATCCATGTCTCCGGCAAAGCCATCATATCCGTTTCCGATCCACATGGCATACTGACAACCATAGACTTCATTGTCGCTTACAAGAACGGGTTTTGTTCCGGCAGGATCTCCATTGGTGAAAGCGTTTTCAATATAGATACCTGCCGACTCGCTTCCGTCAGTAGCCGCTGCTGTATCATAACCGGATATTATGTTTCCACTGACAACACCCGTCGATTGAGATCCGACCTCAATCGCGTAACCAAAATCATCGGTCGTCTTGGTAAACGTATTGTCTGTAATTGTGGCATTTATATAGTCATGCGTGACGATTCCCACCCGACCGACATCGATAAACGTGTTGTTGGTAAACGTCACATCGGCACGATTGGAATCGCTGAATACAGAGGTCTTGAAATAACTCGCCAGCTCATAATATCCGCCACTTAAGTCATCTACAGACAGGTTCTTGAGAACGCAGTTGTCTACGGTCACCGAACTGTCCCAACCCATAATCCCGAAGACAAAGTTTGCTTTGACAACGTCAAAATCAAATGTGATATTTTCCAGTACTACACCGGTTGAATTGACATTGCGAGCCACGACCTGACGGGAAGCCCCGTATCCTCCGACATTCCAGTCAAGCACCCAGGAAGGCTGAAGTACAACTGTTGTCTTGTCTTCACCACTGATCGTAAGGTTCGTAATATTCTCAATATTCAGTGCCTCATCATATGTTCCAGCATTGACAATGATAGTATCGCAGGGGTCAGCGATGTCGATTGCCTCTTGGATGGTGTCAAAGGCGTTCAGGCCTATGTAATAATTTGTCGAACCAGCAATGACCTGGGTATAGTCCGGGAGACCTGTCCAGTCATCATCCACTGCTAAATCGCTATTGACCACTGTAGAATCGCCGCAGTTTACACTCAGCAACCAGGGGAAAAAATCAACATTGGTCGACACAGCGTCACCGCTGCCCCCACCTTCACCGCTCGGCCCGGTCGCATCACCCCACCAGTTATTAGTTGCGTCAAGTGCAGATGAGGTATCATTGTGTATGCCGATGCCACTACCGTCAAAAATGTTGCATCGAACAACAGTGGTTGCTGCCTGGCTGAGGAGAAGAATGTCGATATCATGGTTGGTCAAGGTGTTGTCGGTAATCTCAATACCATTGCCCGGCAATTGGGAGTCTAACTTGATCCCGTTCGCCTGTGGTTCACCGCCTAATTGGTTG
>DAOVVQ010000354.1 GCA_030637065.1 Planctomycetota bacterium | reverse complement strand
ATCGACGAATATAATGACACTTTCAGCTCTCGCAATCTTTCCGGTTACAAGAGCTATATCGGCGCCCTGGCAGGTCGTAATTATCGCCCTGAGGCCGTCGCTATGGCACTGCTGGACCGCAATATGGAGGTTGTCGAGGTAGTCGACGCCAAGGGCAAGCATTCCTTTATCGACCGTGCGAACCTGCGTCCCGACCAGACGGTCGTCCGGGGCCTGACCAACAGCCGCAACATCCCCGGCAGTGGAGGCGGTGAAAATGTAAGCACCACCCCAGCGGAATATGGCGGCGGCGTTGGCGGCGGTTCGGCGAATATGTCGGTGTCAAGGGAGCTCTCCCTGTCGGCGCGTGATGCGGCTGCAATGCAGATGGCTGACAAGGTCGTGATTTCCCGGGAGCAGATCCTTGCCGACATGGGCGCTTCGGAAGCGAAATTCATCTACAGCAGTGCGGTCGAAAAGCTCGTCAAGCTGTTTGTCGTCGCCCAGCGCAACCTTGAAACATCCGCGTCAACACTTGCTTACCTTGACGACAGGAGAGTGCAACTTCAGAATCGGCTTCTTGAGATCGAAGACAAAAATCTCAACAACCGCCCTACTTCGTCGACATCCGCCCGGCGGAGCAACGATGGTTACAGCGGGCGCGACGGCCTGACGGACTATGAGAGAGAACGGTTGTACCGAGACGGCTTTGTCGGGACTATAGATCCGCGACGGGGCAGCTCGGGATCGATCAGGATCGAGGCAACGGACTTTATCGACCCGACCATCGTACTCGCCGAGATCTCCAACGTCATAGCCAATTCGCTTCGTGAGTACCGCAAGGCGATAGGCATTGGCCGGCGATACCCGGGCGCTTTCCCGGCGGGCACAACCCTCCGCTCACTCGAGCAGGGTCTCTACGCAGTCGAAACCAGTCGAAACGAGATTTCCCGAAAGTACAACATGGGAGTAGTGATGCCGTATTATCGATAAGCAACTCAAACTGACACTGACGGCAATGAAATATAGAACCGGCTGCCCCTGTCGGGCTTTGAGTCGAGCAGGATATTGCCGTCCTGCCTGTCGAGTATGCGACTGATTATCGTAAGGCCGAGCCCCTCTCCGGGAACCGATCCGCCAGGATCGAGCCGGTGAAATATCTCAAAAACCTTGGCCTGATAGTCCTCGTCGATCCCGACACCGTTATCTTCCACGCAGTAGATGCAGCGGTTATCCTCGCTGCGACCGGTAACCCGGACCAGACCCTCCCGCCCGGGATCGAGATACTTAACGGCGTTGTCCAGAAGATTGCTGAACACCTGGCTGGTCCGTCCGACGTCACCAAGGCACGGCGGCAGTTCGTCAACGGTAACGACGGCATCGCAGCTCTGGATCTGAAAGTTCATCGCGTCAACAACCTGTTTTACAAGCTGATTCATATCGAGCGGTTCGATCTTGAGCGGGGACGTTCCTATTCGCGAGATCTTCAGCAAACCGTCCAGCAGCGTCTGCATCTTATCCGTGCTCGCGGTAATAAACTCCAGTGCCTGCGGGATATCCTCTTCAAGGATTGGTTTCAGGTCCTCGCGGCCCTTGTCGCTGATGTCTTCGAGACCAAGATATTCGAGCAGTTGCCGGCAGTTCTTGACGAGTTCGCCGCTGAAACCCTGAATATTGATCAGCGGAGACCTCAGGTCGTGCGAGGCGACGTAAACGACACTTTGAAGCTCCTTGTTCTTCGTCGCGAGCGTTTTGACGAGAAGCTCTCTTTCCAGCTCGGATATCTTTCTGTCCAGTGCGTTCGCAAAGATATTGCCGACGATCGTCAAAAATTTCACGATATCCTCGGGCCAGTCCGTTTGATAAAGAACCGTATCGAACCCGATGAAGCCCACCAGCTTGTCTTTGCAGACTATCGGAACACACAGCAGCGATTGGATCGCCTCCAGTTGCCACTCGGCCTTCTCCGCCTCCAGCCCCTCGTCAAGATCAGCAACGCACGGCACAGCCATGGTTTGGCGACTCTTCATTCGCTCGTTGAACCACGGAAAGATGTCCGCATCGAGACCCTGAAGCCTCTGTTTGTGAGGAGGCACGCCCTCTCTGCACCATTCGTTGGTGTTGTCCATCTTTTTGCCGTTATCGGAGTAAAGGAACACATAGCTTCGGTCGACACAAACGGCCTCGGTAACAGCCTCAAGGGCACGGTCTATCGCGTCGTCGATCTCGTAGGACTTGAGGTTGATAAACTCAGCCGATATCCTGGTAATAAGCTCTTCAAGATCGAAGCGGTATTTAAGGGTCTCTTCGGCCCGGGTCCGCTCGGTGACATCCCGCGCGTAAATGTTGACATATCCGGCCCCGGCAACCGGCGTGACCATAAATGACAGTATTTTCCCCTTGTGGCTGAACTCTATTTTTTCCGGCGAGCCCGACTCAATGGTCCGTTTGACGGTTTCGAGCCAACTGCCCGGAACCGGTTGACCCGGCTGGCAGTCCCATTCGGCAAGGATCGACTCGCTGGCATCGTTTGCGTAAAGCAGCGAGCCGTCGCCGGCGATCCTGAGCACGGGACTGGGGTCCTCCGATGGAAACTTTGCCAGATTCTCGATCTGGGCCTGTGCCAGTTTCCGCTCCGTGATGACCTAGAAAGACCCCAACAATGCGAGCCTGT
>DAOVVQ010000120.1 GCA_030637065.1 Planctomycetota bacterium | reverse complement strand
CGGCGCCCGTGGTAAGAAAATCACCGATGCCGGTAAACCTCGGTTCGACCCTGGTGATATACGATGACATCGTCGTTTTCTTAGGTTACGATTCGGATCGGACGATTACCGGTCTTTCGGCAAAGACGGGCGATATCCTCTGGTGGGACAACCACGAAAAAACCGGGCACAACTGCCCCTACGACCTTCTCTGGGTCAACGACCTGGCATGGGTCGGCGATATTGCATCAGGCGGTGGCACGGGTATCTTTACCGGCTGGGACCCGAATTCCGGTGACAGGATGCAAGAATTTCCACCGGATGTGGAGACCTACTGGTTCCATCACAGATGCTATCGCGCAAGGGCGACGGTCGACTACCTGCTGACTTCGCGGACCGGTATAGAATTTGTCGACGTCCACGACGAAACATGGAAGATCCACCACTGGATCCGCGGCGGATGTCTCTACGGTATCCTGCCGGCCAACGGCCTGATCTACACGGCGCCGAACAATTGCGCATGCTATCTCGAATCGAAAACATACGGCTTTACAACGGTCGCACCCGCACATCCCGATCCCGGTTACCCGAACACCGCACCCGACAGCGTCAGACGAACCGAAGGCCCGGCCTACGGCACGCCCATGACCGCCGGACCTTCGTCAGCGGCGGACTGGCCGACATATCGCTACGATGCCAACCGCAGCGGACACACACCGGCGGTCGTACCTGCCGACCTGAGCAAGGCCTGGGAAGTGAACCTCGGCGGAAAACTCTCCACCATGACTATCGCCGACGGCCAGGTCTATATCGCACAGATCGACGAGCATACGCTCCATGCCCTTAGCGAGGCGGACGGCTCGCCACTGTGGCAATTCAGGGCCGACGGACGCGTCGATTCGCCGCCAACGATCTACCGCGGGCGCGTGATATTCGGCTCCGCCGACGGCAATGTCTATTGCCTGCGGGCGACAGACGGCGAGATTATATGGCAGTACCGAGGCGCACCAGAAGACCTGCAAATGACCTCCAACGAGCAGATCGAGTCGGTCTGGCCGCTGCACGGAAGCGTGCTGCTGCAAAATGGCGAGGTCTACTGCGTCGCGGGAAGGAACATGTTCCTCGACGGCGGCCTGCGTTTTCTGCGACTGAATCCCGAAACCGGCGAAAGGATCGACGAGGTCCTGCTCGATGACCGCGACCCGGAGACCGGCGGCGACCTGCAGATGCACGTAACCCGCCTGAGTATGCCGACGTCGCTACCCGATGTCCTCTCCAGCGACGGCGACTACATTTACATGCACTCCCAGCGGTTCGACATGCTGGGCAACCGCGAGGACATCGCCCCGTTCGACTATGACTTCAATGTGCAGGGTTCGCGCCAGTACGGCGTCGGAATGCATCTGTTCAGCCCGACGGGCTTCCTCGATGACAACTATATGCACCGAAGTTACTGGATCTGGGGTATGACATGGGTCTCGGGCGCAGGCGGATACCACCGCGCGGGAGCATACGCCCCAGCCGGCAAAATGATGGTCTTTGACGACGACAAGGTCTACGCTTACGGGCGTCAGCCGCAATACTGGAAATGGACCACGCCAATCGAATATCAACTCTTCGCCGCGGAAAAATATCCCGAAAGCGAGACCATAACATACCACTGGGTCGACACCGCAACCTCGATCTTCGTCCAGGCAATGGTCCTGGCCGACAAGGTGCTCTTTACCGCCGGACCCGAGGACATCCTCGACGACCACTACACCTACGACCACCGCGAAGAGCCCGCCATCCAGGTCGAATTCGAAGAGCAGGCCGAGATATTCAACGACGAACAGGGCGGATTGCTGCGTGCGGTCCTGACCAACGACGGCAGACAGATGGCTCAGTACACACTCGAGTCGATGCCGGTATGGGACGGAATGGTCGCAGCCAATAACAAGCTCTATCTCGCACTGAAAAACGGCAGTGTAATATGCTTCGAAGGCGGCAACTTCCCGCCCGCCGTCGATATCGGCCCCGACCGAAACGTCATGTCAACGGTGCCTGCACTGCTCGACGCTACTGTAACAGACGACGACCTGCCGCTGCCGGCAGGCGTAACGACCGGCTGGAGCAAGGTTTACGGACCGGGCACAGTTACCTTCGCCGACCCCAATTCCATCGACACGACCGCGACGTTCTCCGAGCCTGGCAAATATACCCTTCGCCTCGATGCCCACGACGGCGGGGCGCCTTACTTCGACGATGTCCAGCTAACGGCCATGCGGCCCGGCGACATGGATGCGGATAACGATAACGATGTCGACGAAGAAGATTTAAAACTCCTCATCGGCGGCTGGTTGTTAACCGGATGCAGCGAACTTAACGACTGGTGCGGCGCTCTCAACCAGGCAACCAATGGAACCGTCGGCGCAGACAGCCTTGCGGTTGTCGCACTCAACTGGCTCCTCGGCATCGAACCCGAGGCCCCGACGGGACTGACAGCGACCGGCGGCGAAAAACAGATATCCCTGCAATGGGACGAAAACCGCGAGCACGATATGGCCGGATACAATGTCTATCGTTCCGATACGCCCGGCTCGAGCTACGAAAAGGCCAATTCCTCACTGGTAACGACCACGGACTATATCGACATCCCCGACGCCAACATGATAACATGGTACTATGTGGTAAAAGCCGTCGATACCCTCGGCCATGAGTCGCTATCCTACTCGAACGAATCCTCAGCCAGCAAGGGACCGCTGGCCGGCGTCAAGTTCATAGCAGGCACAGGTGTTGTAGTCGATGCCAATAACCTGGTGACTCGATGGAGGGATCAGGGCAATGATAACGATGCGACCCAGCCGCTCTGGGAGTACCGTCCGGCATATCTATCCTCGGCGATCAACGGCCAGCCGGCACTCGACTTCGCCGGTGCGGGAGTGCATCTGAACGTCGCCGACAGCACGGATATCAACAAGAGCGGACCGTTTAACGCCAAGACGCTCACCGTGGTATTCAAGACGAGTTCGGATGTATCAACCAAGCAGATTATCTGGGAACAGGGAGGTAATAACAAGGGCGGCCTGACCTTCTACATAGATGGCGGCATCCTGTACATCAACGGCTGGACCCTGAACACTACCGATGCATTCCCCGATTGGGGTCAGGCGGGCGCGACGGTAAATACCGCCGTCAGCCCCGACACGGTCTACGTCGCGTCTCTGGTAATGGATTCGGTGGCCGAAGAATTTAAGGGATATGTAAACGGCGATCTCATCGAAACATACACGCCGGCTTACGAACTGCCCACTCACGGCAACGACTGCGCCTTAGGTCACAACGAAGACAGGAGTAAGTTCATAAGCGGAGTAAACGCCAGCGTGGCAGACTTCTCGGGCCTGATAGCGGAATTCTACAGCTTCAACACAGTCCTGACAACAACAGACCGCCAGGCACTCGAAAACATCCTGATAAACAAATACGCAATACCATAACAACCGCCGCGGGCGAACACCCTTTTGCCTTTCTCACAAAAGGGTGTTCGCCACCCCGGCATGTAGACCGCGATTCTTCGCACCAACAAACCTCATTCTTTTTCCTTGTCAGCCAGTATTTTCTTGGCCTCTTTGAGGTCAATTTTAAAACTATGCCCATGTTTCTCTAAGAGATAAAGCAGTTCGTTGCCATTAAGAAGCGTTAAGGGCTTGCCCCTTGCAAAGCTATACGCATCCGGACCGTAATCTGCGGTGGTAACCAATATACCCTTGTTAGCTCCTTCATTCATGACGGTGCCATATAAATCTCGCACTGCTGAAACACCTACTGTGTTTGTATAGCGTTTTGCCTGAATAACGACCTTGCCTCCCCTGATAGGATCAGGGTCAAAAGCTACAGCATCGACACCACCATCTCTGCTGGCCTGGGTTACTTTTACCTCACCACCACCAATTGAAAATTCTTTTTCGAATATCTCTCTGATAAGGTGTTCAAAGTCTTCCCAGTCCATCGCTGCAAGATTATGGTTGTCATCCAATTCAGAGGTGACATCGTATGACGAGACAAACCTTCTGTCATTCTTGTTAATCTGGACGATCGGAGCTATTGGGGTCAAGCTGTGAAGTTTTGAGCTACCAACACCTCTTAGCTTTTTGATGAAACAAGCCTTGGGGTCTATGTTAGCCAGATTGATCTGTTCAAATTCTTCCTTTTTAGCTTGAATTGAAAAGACGCAAGAGGTCGCCTCCTGGCCTGTGGCCGGATCTATCGAAGTCACATAGCCGTTAAAGACTACAGACTGTAAGCCATTTATTACGTCCGCTTCATACAACTCGTGGATGGTACGCAAAGCAATTTGATAAAGCACACTGTCATAAAGTTTATTTAGCTGTGCCTGCGAAAGATTCTTCTCCTGATACTCATCGCGTGTTTGGACATATTTTACTTCGGTAACTGTTGGTATCATATCTGGAGACGGCAACTGATAATCAACGATTATTATTTTGTTTTCGGGATTATAGTCAAGTTCGTATGTTTTAGGAAAGTAATCTGGATAGTCTGAACTCGTGAGTACAATATCACAATAGTCCATGAAAGACGACAGATCGCCACTTAGATATTTTTCTTTTTTCTGGTCTACCTCAGAGTTTACTTGCTCCTGCTTTTGCAAAAAAATACTTTTTTCGGTTTCCCAGATTCTAAGGTCATTGAGATATTTTTCCTGTGATTTATTGAACTTCTTTTTTTGATTGCGGAGCATTTTCGTAAGTTGTTCCATCTTTTCTTGCTTGTTCTTTACCCAACTGGCGTGATCATTCTTAAACTTTTCTGAAGCAGTATCTATCTTGTCTTGCTTTCTGGAAGATGAAAAATAGTCTAATATACCAAATTTCGGTTGATAATCATGATGAGTTATTTCAGGTTCTGGGGGAAATTGCAACTTCGGTGGTTCCGACAGAGGGGTAGGTTTTTGTGGTTTCTGGACAGGATAGTCAGTTTTAACTTTTAATTGTTCCCAGTCCACCTTATTATCTACATATAAAGCGTACTCAAGTATCTCCTTCTTCAACATTGCCAATTCGGCTCTGGCCTGCTCAGTTTTTCTGTTTGCTGCTCTCTTTTTGCCCTCAAGTTCTGATGCCTTTTTCTGTTTTTCAAGCTGCTTTCCCCATATTTCATCCCAGCGAGCCATCTCTGCACAGGCCTTCTGATTGACAACACGCATATTGTCGCCTTTTACAAGCTTATATTTATTTAACTTATCATGGGTTATACTTATTTCATATCTTTCCAGACCACTTTTTGTATAGGTTGTTCTAAGTTCACTACTTTTACTCATCGTTTGCCTCAGATAAAATTAAAAGTGTCCGGTTTCAATCTCTCACACAAAAAATCCCGCACGAACCCTAACCAACGATCTTACCGCCAAACAGGGTCATCAGCAACAACAATACCAACAAAAAATCCGCGTGATCTGCGTAATCAGTGATTTAAAAAAGAAAATCAAAAATTAACCTTGACACACAACTCAATCTCATATATTATAAACACCTAACAACAGCAATCTATGATATGAAAGGATCAAACAATGGCAACACAAAACAAATCGAACCCACCCAGCCCCGATCCAGCAAACCCTTTTTCGCGAAACAAACCCAATCTTAACATTTACTTAACAAATCTAACTCCTGAAAACAAAAGGCTTTACAATGAAAACGCCGGCAAATGTTAAGAAAAACAAACCCAATTCAAACCCAATTTCAAACTCGACGGGTGGCAGCCACCGAGGTATAGCCGAGGTGGATGGTTGCTATCCTTTTGATTTGAATCTGTGAGATCCGCGTAATCAGTGATCCTATTTTGTTTTGGTCATTAAAATTTAGTGCTTGTTTAGGGTTTAGGTGATAAGGTTCAGGACATCGTGAATTTGACAGCTTTCAAAGGGAAGCGAAGGTTATGACCACAGCCGTAATAACCAGGCCCGGCACCGAGGATAAACTCGACATCCTCACCGCTGACGCCCAATACGACCTTTCCTGCGCCTGCGGCACCAAAGACCCAGCCGACCACCGCCACCGCGGCACCGATGGCAAGTGGATATACCCCATCACGCTCCCCAACGGCGGAAAAAGCGTCATCTTCAAGACCCTCCTCTCAAACGCGTGCAGCAGCGACTGCAAATACTGCCCCCTCCGCGCCGACCGCGATGTCCGCCGAACCACCCTGACACCAGACGAGATCGCAACCGTCTTCCTGGACTACTACAACCGCAAAAAAGTCTTCGGCCTCTTCCTAAGCTCAGCCTGCATCGGCTCAGCCGACGCAACAATGGCCCGCCTCAACAACACCGCAAAGATCCTGCGAAAAAAGCACAATTTCAGAGGCTACATCCACCTCAAAGTCATTCCCGGCTCAAGCAACGCGGCGATCGAAGAGGCGATCTCGCTTTCAAGCGCCGTTTCGCTGAATATCGAGACGCCCGGCGCAGGCAATATGCAGCGACTCTCGAATACCAAGGACTACCTCCGCGATATCGTCGAACCCATCAAACTGATCAGCCGCCTCACCAGCCGAGGCTCAAGATACGCCCGCGTCAAGCAATCCACCCAGTTCATAGTAGGAGCAGCCGGAGAATCTGACCGCCAGATCGTCAGCTACGCAGGCCGACTCTACGCCGGCCTCAGCATGAGCCGCATATACTTCAGCGCATACCAGACAGGCCTCGGAACCGCTGACCTGCCCGGCGAGATCAGCCCGCCCGAAAACTCGAAAAACGTCTTCAAACGCGAACACAGGCTCTACCAGGTCGATTTTCTGATGAGAAAATACGGCTTTGAAGCATCGGAGATCGCATTCGGCCCCGACGACAAACTTTCACTAACCGACGACCCCAAAGAGACCTGGGCCAAAAGCCACCCGGAAAATTTCCCCCTAAACCCCAATTACGCTGCAAAAAACCAGCTTTTACGAATCCCCGGCTTGGGCCCCATAACCGTATCAAGAATCCTCAAACGAAGAAAACAGGCCAAACTCCAAAAAATCGAAGACCTCGGCAAATTCAACGCCCGATTGTAAAAAGCACAAAAATACCTCACATTCTAAGAAAAACAGCCCACCACAAACCAGAATCCAGCCGAAATTCTTGCTAAAAAAGGGGGCAGATTTGCAAAAAAATTACTGAAATTGCCGCATTTTTGCCAAGAAACGCCGCTTTTTGGTCGAAGATAGATAAATAGCAGCAAAATTTGCCCAACAAAAGTGCCCGATGGGCGTATTTTTGGCTTGATAAATGTTTGTCTCGCGTTAAAATGCGACGTTTACGGATAGCCGACTGTGGAAGGACATAACTTTAAGTAGGTTTTTTGTGTTGGGAAGGTTTGGTCATTTATGATAAAGGTCAGGTCGCGTGCCGGTGAATCGGTACAGCAGATGGTAAAACGTTTTAAGAAGATGTGCGAAAAAGAGGGCCTAATCCGCGATATCAAGCGTAACAGCTACTACGAGAAGCCCTCGGAGAAGAATCGCCGCCGCAGAAGAAAAGCCGCCCGCATGGCGAGCATGGGCTCCTTTAGCCGTTAACCTTCCCTCAATACAGATTTATATCCGGGCAAGAGCTTTAGCAGTCCTGCCCGGTATTTCTTTGCGCATGTAAAACAGGGCTATTGCCCATAAACGTCGGCGTGCAGGTTCCTTGCCATCAGCACTATCATGGGGGTAATATTGTTTGCCGACACTCGTGTCGTTTCATGGTCGGTTTGCTATGGCTCAATTCAATCTGAAAGGATCGTTTAAGCCCCGGGGCGATCAGCCTGAGGCGATCGACCGTCTGGTTGCCGGTCTGGAGGAGGGCAACAAGTACCAGACGCTGTTAGGTGTTACCGGCAGCGGCAAGACCTTCACCATGGCCAACGTCATCGCCCGATGCGGACGCCCGGCGCTTGTCATTTCGCACAATAAGACCTTGGCTGCCCAGCTCTATGAAGAGTTTAAGGACCTGTTTCCCGATAACGCGGTGGAGTATTTCGTCAGCTATTACGATTACTATCAGCCGGAGGCCTACATCCCGCAGCGGGATATCTACATCGAAAAGGACGCCTCGCGGAATGACGAGCTTGACCGGCTGAGGCTTTCTACGACGACGAGCCTTATGAGCAGGAGCGATGTGATAATCGTTGCCAGCGTTTCGTGTATTTTCGGTTTGGGTTCGCCGGAGGATTACGAGGCCAGCGTTGTCGGCGTAAGGGTCGGCGACAGCATCGAAAGAAATGATCTCCTTGGCAGATTAGCCGATATTCAGTATACGCGGAACGATATGGATTTCGCTCGCGGGACGTTTCGTGTTCGCGGCGATGTGGTCGAGCTTTGGCCTTCTTACGAATCGTTCGGCGTGCGGTTCGAGTTCTTCGGCGATACGATCGAGAATATCAGCTATATCAATACCGTTTCGTCGGAGGTCCTTGCCGTCGAGCGTCAGGTGTTCATATTTCCCGCCAAGCATTACATAATGCCGGCTGAGAGGATCGAGTCGGCGGTCGAGTGTATTGCTGCGGAGCTGGAGGAGCAGTTGCTGCATTTGCGGCATAATGGCAAGCTGTTAGAGGCCCAGCGTTTAGAGGCGCGGACGAAATACGATATGGAGATGATAACCGAGGTCGGCTATTGCAGCGGCATCGAGAATTACGCCAGGCACATGTCCGGTCTGCCGGCGGGGTCGAAGCCCTATACGCTGATCGATTATTTTCCGAAGGATTTTCTGCTGTTTATCGACGAGTCGCATGTTAGCATTCCGCAGATCCGTGCGATGTACGCCGGCGACCGCAGCAGGAAAACGGTTCTGGTCGAGCACGGTTTTCGCCTGCCCAGCGCTTTGGATAACCGCCCGCTCCGGTTCGAGGAATTTCAGGATTGCTGGAAGAATGTGGTGTTTGTTTCCGCGACGCCCGCCCCGTACGAGCTTGAGTTATGCGACGGTCAGGTCGTCGAGCAGATCATTCGTCCTACCGGCCTGGTCGACCCGGAGATATTTGTTCATCCCGCGACGGACCAGATCCCGCACCTGATGGGCCAGATCGAAGAGCGGGTGAAGAAACACGAGCGGGTGCTGGTTACCACGCTGACGAAGCGGTTGGCCGAGGACCTTACGAGTTATCTGGCCAGGAAGGGTGTTCGGTGCCGATATCTGCACAGCGATATTGTGACCTTAGAGCGGGTGGAGATCCTGCGGGACCTGCGAAGCGGCGAGTTCGATGTCCTGATCGGTATAAATCTGCTGCGTGAAGGACTCGACCTGCCGGAGGTTTCGTTGGTTGCGATCCTCGACGCCGACAAGGAGGGATTCCTTAGAAGTGAGACTTCGCTCGTCCAGACTATCGGCAGAACGGCACGCAATGTCAACGCCAGGGTGCTTCTGTACGGCGACCGTGTTACCAATTCGATGAAAAAAGCTATTGACGAAACCGAGCGGAGGCGTAAAATTCAGCTTAAGTACAACGCTGACAACGATATTACGCCGACGACGATAAAGAAAGAGATCCAACGGGGCCTAAGCGACGAGTTCAAGGCCCGAAAGACGGCCCAGGATGCGGTTAACCTGAGCGATGACGAATACGATAAGACCGAGATGGCGGCCAGGCTCGAAGAGGAGATGTTGGCTGCCGCGGACGAACTGGATTTTGAGCGGGCCGCTTTTCTGCGGGACCAGCTCAAGGAATTAAAGGACATGCCGCAACTGACGGACAAAAAGGGCGGCAAGCGAAAGTGACGGGAGCGAATGAAGAAACTTGACATTAAAAAAGTGCAGACACTTATAGACCTGGCGATCGAAGAGGATTTCGGTAAGGGCGATCCTACCACCGATATTACGATAAAGGACGGTGCTGTCGCCAAGACTGCCATCGTTACCCGCGAGGAGATCGTTGTCTGCGGGATGGACGTTGTGCGGGAGGTCCTGAAGCGGTATGACGAGAGGCTGAAACTTCGCGTCCTGATCGACGACGGCAAGCGGGCGAATGTCGCCAATAAATTAGCTGTGATCGAAGGGCCGCTGCGGTCGATGCTCAGTGCCGAGAGGGTGGTGCTCAATTTTCTCCAGCGGCTTTGCGGGGTAAGTACGATGACGTGGAAGTTCGTCAGCGCCGTAAAGGGCAGCAGGGCGAAGATCTATGATACCCGCAAGACGACGCCCGGCTGGCGGCTTTTGGAAAAGTATGCCGTTCGGTGCGGCGGCGGGTACAATCATCGCATCGGATTGGGCGACGGTGTGCTGATCAAGGATAATCATATTGCGGAATTGGGACCGAATTTTTATCCCAAACTCAAGAAGATGGTT
The DNA here is from genome assembly GCA_030637065.1 of Planctomycetota bacterium. Taxonomy (GTDB): domain Bacteria; phylum Planctomycetota; class Phycisphaerae; order Sedimentisphaerales; family Anaerohalosphaeraceae; genus DAOVVQ01. Next base: position 445 of record DAOVVQ010000120.1, on the reverse strand, counting down.
GCCAAGGCCAAAAAGATCAAAGGCGTCAAGTTCGTCGGTGTGGAAGTCGATCACGTCGATCATCAGTTAAATCACGTTCTGAAGATCCCCGGTGTCGATGTTATCCTGCTGGACAATATGGGGCAGTGGCAGCTAAAGCACGCCGTCGAGATGCGAAACAAGACTTGCGGCGGCAGAAAGCCGGTCCTCGAGGCCAGCGGAAACGTAACTCTCAATAGTGTCCTGGCCATCGCCCAGTGCGGGGTCGACCGGATCGCCATTGGCGCCATTACGCACTCGGCGGCTGCGGTCGATATCGGGCTGGACAGATAGCACATTCGATGCCAATGGGCCAAAAACCGGATCAACTCGACGTTGATGTTATAAAGGCCGGTTTGGAAACCGAGACCGTCGGCAGGGAAATCCTCGTTTATAAACAGACCGCGAGCACCAACGACGTCGCCTG
>DAOVVQ010000269.1 GCA_030637065.1 Planctomycetota bacterium | reverse complement strand
AGGCGTAACTCGCGGCGATGATTTCCCGTCAGAGGCTCCGGTTGCCGAATTAGCGGCATCTGAGCCAATGCCGGGATATGACGAAACGAAGCTGGCCAACGGCCTCAAGGTGATCGTCGTTGAAAATCACGAGGTTCCGTTCGTCAGCGTGAGGCTCGGGCTGCTTTCCGGGGCGTTGACCGAGTCCAAACCGGGCACCGCTTCGATGGCTATGCAACTGCTGACGAAGGGGACCGGCGGGCACACGGAGGCCGAACTTGCCGAGGAACTTGAACGATACGCAATCTCACTTCGCGGATCGGCGGGGATGGATACCGCTTCGGTTTATGCCAACTGCCTGACCGAGCATCTGGATCGGGCGATGGATCTGATGGCGGAGGTCGTGCTGGAACCGGCCTTCCTGAAAGAGGAATTCGACAAGCTTCGCACGCAGGTCATCACCGGCCTTGAGATCGAGGCCAAAACGCCGAGATATCTTGCCGACAAGGAATTTAGGCGGCTTATCTACGGCAGGCATCCTTACGCCAGAACGACGGAGGGTGAGGTAAGCGATGTCGAGGCGCTGACAGCCAGAGATTTGAAGCGATGGTGGGGCAGATTCGCCCGTCCGGACGAGGGGACACTTATCTTCGCCGGCGATATTACCGAAGAGCGGGCTGTGGAGCTTGCTGAAAAGGTGTTCGGCGATTGGCAGGCCGAGTCGGCGCAAAGGAAGATCTATCTTCCCGATCTGCCCCAACCGAAGATGACACGTATCTACATCGTAGACCAGCCCGGCAGTATGCAGTGCGAAATTCGCATCGGCCATCTCGGCATTACGCGTCACGATCAGCCGGCGTATTTTGTCAGCAGAATCGTCAACGATTATTTCGGCGGGTCGTTCAACAGCCGGCTCAATGACACTATTCGCGTTAAGAAGGGGCTGACGTACGGCGCTCGCGGCGGGTTTTCGGCCCAGCGGTTTGGCGGCAATTTCAAGATCGGCACCTTTACCAAAAACGAATCGGCGGCGGAAACGGTGCAGACGATCTTTGACGAGATCGACCGCTTAGCCGCTGAGAAGGCCGGCAAAGAGGAATTGGCCGACAGCAAGAACTATATCGCCGGAAGTTTTGTCAGGGGCCGCGAAACACCCCAGCAGGTCGCAGAGGATATCTGGCTGATCGAATCGCAGGACCTCGGGAAAGATTACCTCAGCCGCCTGCTCGATAAGATCGCAAACACCAGCCGGGCGGATTGCTCCGATCTGGTCAACGAGAGGATAGACCCTGAAAAAATGACGGTAGTAGTCGTCGGCGATGCAAGCAAGGTCAAAAATGACCTGAAAAAGATCGCACCGGTAAGGGTGATTCGCATCGCAGAGGAGTAGCAGTCCCAGTTGATTATTGCGCGGGTGGCAGCGTGTTTGCGCAGCAAACCGATGGTCGTATACACACCGGCGCCCACCATCGGTTTGGCTTCGCCAAACACGCTACCACCCTTTCTGCAAATAGCGCATAGCGCGTAGGATGGGTAACTTGTTACCCATGCGGCCCAAACGGCCTATTGGTGGTGATAGACTTCCCAGCCTAAATAATTGTCGAGCGCTTCGGCTATGGCGTCTGCTTTTTGGCAGAGGTTGGCTGCGACGTGGTGCTCGAAGCCCATCCGGCAAATATACTGCATGAGCCTTTGCATGTCCGGTATCTTCATCACGCCGTAACCGCCGAAGGTGTCGAGTTTGTCGTTCGTAAATTCGCCCTGGCCGACATAAGCGCCGATAACGCCGTCGTTGTCGTCGGTAGTGGTCCTGCAGAAGGTCGCCTTGTTGGGTGCGATCCTGCCGACCATAGTGCCGTAGGTATTTTCCTTGCCGACGGCCCCTGCGATGATCTCCTGGTAGTCCATCTTAACCGACTTGAAAAACGATTTTGGCAGATTGCTGCAATGGAACAAGACGCACTTGTCGGGATTATTGGCATAGTTGTTGTTCCAGTCCAGAAGTGCGCTCGGCGTTCCCGAGGCCAACTGCAGGATATACATCGAGAGCAATCCGGTAACATCGACCTCGCATGCACTCGGCAGCAGCGACTGACTCATCATACTCATCATCGTACAAGGCGTAATACCGTAAAATTCCTCGATGCTCGTCCAGCACTGGATCGCCGTCCCGTCAAGATCATGATCTTTGACCCACTTATCGACAACACAGCCGAACTTGGCCATCCTCAAAAGGTGCTCATCTGAGACCGATTTCGTGGAGACATACCTCTTAATGGCATCGAGTTTTTTCTTAACTGCCCTGTTGCCATCGGTTAATTTTTGGGCCCTTCCGAAAATCTCCGACAGGTCGATGGGCTCAACGGAAATGCCGGCAAGTTCCAGGATCTTTTCGCTGTAGCGGACGGTGTTAAAGGCGCCGGGACGGGCACCGATAGCGCCGAACCTGGCACCGCTTAGCCCCTCGGTGATCCTGCAAACAGCGGCAAAATCGTCCAGATCCCTCTTGAACTCGGCGGATTTGACCTTTACGGTATGCGACTTAGTGAGCGTATAGGGGATGCCAGCCTCACGTAAGTTGTTGCAGACACTGATCTTACCACAAAACGAGTCGCGACGGTTAGCGATGGTCATCTTTGCCTGGGTGTCGGGCTCGGCGTGGATGAGAACGGGCACATCCAGCCCGGAGAGTTTTAGCACGTCGGCTACGCCCTTTTCATCGCCGAAGTTGGGCAGCGTTACGATCACACCATCGATCCGGTCGGTCTTTTGGACGAACAGTTCGGCGCACTTCTTCGCATCGTCAAAACTTTCGACCGCCCCGTTCTTGACCTGCGTAGTTGCAATGGCGATCGAGCCGTAACCGTTCTTCTTAAGCACGTCGAGCATATCCCTGCGTCCGGACTTAGCCAGATGGTCCGGAAAAAAGCCGCGATTGCCAACGATGACAGCAAAGGTTGTCTTTTGTCGAGCAGGCATAATATGGCTCCTTAATTTATTTCTGATTTTTTGTTTTCTCTTCATGTTCTTCAATTCCTTCATGGTTAAAATTATTTACCATGAAGAACATGAAGGTATTGAAGTTAATGAAAAACTTTTCTTTGTTCTCTCTTTATTTTTTTCAAGCCCTCCATGGTAAGAATAAAGGCACTCACCATAACGAACTCAGGTATCACATTTTGTGATAGCAAGACCATAGCTTTCCTGTCACCTCGCATTTATCTTCTGTTATTTTTGACCATAATATGCGTTCTTGCCGTGTTTGCGGAGGTAGTGTTTATCGAGCAGGGACTGGGCGATCGGACCCTGCTTGGGATTTATCTGCACGGTTCCCAGGGCCATCTTTGCGAGTTGTTCGAGTACGACTGCTCCTTCGACGGCTGAGCGGGCGTCTTTGCCCCATGTAAACGGGCCGTGGTTTGCGACCAGCACGCCGGGCGTCTCGAGGGCATCTAATCCACCAAACCGCCGGACGATGACTTTGCCGGTATTGAGTTCGTAGTCCTGCTCGATCTCGGCCTGGATCATCGAATCGGTGACAGGAACCGGCCCGTAAAAGAAATCGGCGTGGGTCGTTCCAAAGCATGGGATCTCCCTGCACGCCTGGGCCCACATGGTCGCGTAAGTCGAGTGCGTGTGGCAGACACCGCCGATGGCCTCGAAACTGCGGTAAAGTTCAAGGTGGGTAGGCGTATCGGAAGATGGCTTCAGGTCGCCTTCGATAACGTTGCCGTCCAGGTCCAAAAGGACCATCATCTCCGGTTTGAGCTGCTCGTATGCCACGCCGCTGGGCTTAATGGCGACGATGCCCGCGGTGCGATCTATACCGCTGACATTGCCCCAACTGCATATTACCAGTTTACCGGCGGCAAGTTCGACATTTGCCCGGCAAGTCGATTCTTTCAGTTCCTCGTGCATTCGTATCCGGTCAGGCGCCCGCCCTGTCCTTGATCTCCAGTAAATCTTTCATAATATTAGCCATTTTCCCGCAGCAGCTATCGACGCCGAAGGCATCGTGCAATTGCCTGTACAGAACGTAGAGTTCGGTGTAAACCTTTTGATTTTCGGCAATGGGCTTGAAGGTCGTTTTCTTGATTTTGCACATTGCCTTTTGGGCGTCAGGGCAATTGTCGTAACCGCCGGCAGCCTTTCCAGCGACGACGGCGCCGGCAATCGCCGAGCCTAATGCGCAGGTCTGAGCGGACTGCGAAATCTTCATCTCCCGCCCGGTTACGTCAGCGTAAATCTGCATTAGCATTGCGTTTTTTTCCGAGATGCCGCCGCAATTGACGACCTCGGTGATATTGACGCCGTATTCCTCGAAACGATTGATGATCGTAAGAGCCCCGAAGGCGGTCGCCTCTACGAGTGCCCGGTATATCTCCTCCGGTCTGGTATGCAGCGTTTGACCCAAAAGCAGGCCGGTAAGCCGCTGATCGACGAGGATGGTCCTGTTTCCATTATTCCAGTCCAGGGCCAAAAGTCCCGATTGGCCCGGCTTTAGTGCGGCAGCCTTTTTGGTCAGCGCCTCATGCGAGCCGGCATCGGGTCCGCCGGGCTCGATGTAGTTGACGAACCAGTTGAATATATCGCCCACAGCCGATTGGCCGGCCTCCAGACCGAGCAGGCCCGGCACGATGGAGCCGTCGACAATGCCGCATATACCCGGCACGTCCGGCAGATCGACGTCGCTGGGCCAGACGACCATGTCGCACGCGCTGGTTCCGATTATCTTGACGAGCGTGCCGGGAGCTATCCCGGAGCCGACGCCGCCTAAGTGGGCGTCAAAGGCACCCATCGCCACGGGTATCTGCGCGGGGATGCCTAATTTCCGGGCCCAATCATCGGTGAGTTTTCCCGCGGCTGAGTCGATGGCCCAGGTTTTGTCGCTGAGCGTTTCGCGAAGGGCGCCGAGTTTGGCGTCGAGTTTGCTCAGAAAATCCCCATCCGGATAGCCGCCCCAATCATCGCTGAACATCGCCTTATGCCCAGCGGCACACCGGCATCGCTTAATATCAGCGGGATCGGTCGTTCCGGTAAGGACAGCGGGGATATAATCGGCACATTCGATCCATGTACAGGCGGCGTCATAGACCTTAGGGTCGACGCGCAGACAATGCAGGATCTTGCTGAAGAACCACTCCGAGGAATACGTCCCGCCGCACCTGGCGAGGTATTCGGGCCGCTCTTTTTCGGCCAATGCCGTGATCTCGGCAGCCTCGGCGTGACCGGTATGGTCCTTCCATAGCCAGGCCTGGGCGTTGGGATTATCCTTGAATTCATCGAGCATAGACAACGGCGTGCCGCTTTT
>DAOVVQ010000082.1 GCA_030637065.1 Planctomycetota bacterium | reverse complement strand
GCTGATGCGTTCCGTCGTCTGCGTTGGCAGCGGGGCACTTTCGGCTCCGAGTATCTGGCTGACGATCGTTTCAAAGTCTGCGACAAGTACGATCCTTTCGTCTATGCGGGTAATGCCGGTGATCGGCACGTTCATGTTGGCAAGGTACTTCGAAGGCGATTCGATCTGGTCCCAATGGAGCCGGTAGATCCGCTCGACCCCGTCGACGAGAACGCCGCAGACGATACTGTTAAATTCGATAACGATGATCGATCCTTCGCCTTTTTTGGTCTGCTCGCCTTCCATTGCGAAATGCCTGCCGAGATTTACGAGCGTCATGATCTTCTCGCGTAGTTTGAAACTGCCTTCGACGGCGTGTGGCGCATAGGGAATGGAGACGATTTTTTGCCGCTGTATGATCTCTCTTACCTTTGCGACGTTGATTCCGAAGGGGGTGTTGTCGAGGGTAAATACCAGTAGCTCCATTTCATTCGTGCCGGATTCGAGAAGGATGTCGTTTGCCATTTTTTCACTCCTTACTGACGGCTTCGGGCATTAAATTTTACGTCCGATATTGCCAAATCCCAAAACTGTTTACAATACGTTTACGTTATCGCCTTAGAATTCTTGTCGGTGCGATTTCGGGCGGACATAAGCAAATTCTGCCGCGCAGGCGAATAAGTGGGTCAAAAAAACACTCGAATCTTCAAAATAGTGGAAAATGGAGGCTGGGAGGGGTTTGTTTTCTATCCTGGCGGCTGTGGGCTGAGTTTTGAGTTGCGGGGGAAATTCTTTATTGTTGGCGGCGTATTTGGTAAGATTATTGGCATCTTGCGGGGGAAAGTGTTTTTTCGGCGTGTTAATGGCGAATTCGGGTTATTTTAAGGGACAGGGATTTGGTGACGAATCGTGAGATTCCAAAGGGCGGGCGGCTGCGTGCGGTGGCGGTTATTTTTGTTGCTTGTGTGTGCGGGTGGTTCGTGATGGAGCTGGAGGTGTTGGGGATACGGATGCTTGCGCCGTATTTTGGCAGTGCGGTTTATGTGGTGATGGGCAGTGTGATCGGGATTTTTCTGCTGTGCCTTTCGATTGGGTATATGATTGGCGGATGGCTTTCGCGGAAGGGCGGTAGTGTTCGGACGATGGGGATCAACCTGATGGCAGCGGGTGGGTGGCTGATCGGGTTGCCGTTTTTTGTCGGCGGCGTGTGCGACGGGATATTCGATCTTGGGCTCGATGAGAAGTTCGGTTCGCTTTTGGCGTCTCTGGTTCTGTTCGGTGTGCCGACTGTGCTGCTGGGGACCGTTTCGCCCACAGCCGTGCGTTGGCTGACGAAAGAGGCGGGCGATTCCGGGCTTAATACGGGCCTGGTGCTCGCTTTTTCGACGATGGCGAGTTTTGTGGGGTCGGTAGTGACGGCGTTTTATCTGGTGGTCCTTTCCCTGCAGCGGACGATGTGCATATCAGGGGCGATTTTAGCCGGGCTGGGAGCGATAATGGTGTTGCAGGCGTTCCTGCGTAGCCGAAGCAGCGGCGACAAAAGAGATGGTTAAATGCAATAAATAAAGGTACCAGGTACATTTAATTCATGCGTTTTCGGCGATAGCGGGTTGTGAGGGGGGGTATTAAAAGGTACCAGGTACCTTTTAATTGCGATGTTTTGTAGGTTTTTTTATGCGATCTATAAGTGAAAGACGACAGCTTGTTGAGGCAGAGGGGCATATCCATGCGGTTAAGCGTGGTCGGCGGGGGCGGCTTCATTTTGAGAATATGCCGTGGCTTCACAAGATTTTGAGGCTTGGGCTGCGGGTTAGTGCGCTGTTTCCGCGGGGAGCTGCCAATGTGCTTGATCTGCGGGTTGAAGAGGTGGAGTTTGCTTTTGACGGGCTGGCGGCGGTTTTTGACGGGATGCGGATACTGTTTCTCAGCGATATGCACATCGACGAGATCGATGGGCTTGCCGAGAGGATCATCGAGACGGTTGAGCCGCTTAGCTATGATCTCTGCATCCTGGGCGGCGACTATACCTTTCACCGCACGAATGAAAGCGATGCTGCCTATTCGCGTATGGAGATGTTGGGGCGATGGCTGCGTAGGCGGGGCCGCGTTCTTGGCGTTTTGGGCAATCATGATCGGTACCGGATGGGCGAGGTTCTGGCGGAGTGCGGGGTCGAGATGCTGGTCAACGACAGCGCGTGCGTCGAGCGGGCCGGCGAGAAGATCTATGTCGCCGGGATTGACGACTGCCATTATTACGGGGCGCACGATTTTGAGGCGGCTGGGGCGGGTATCGAGGATGGGGGATTTAAGATCATGGTCTCGCATTCGCCGGAGGTGTACCGCGAGGCCGCTGGGCGGGGCTATTCGTTGGAGCTTTGCGGGCATACGCACGGCGGCCAGGTCTGCCTGCCCGGCGTCGGCGCGGTGGTTACGAATGCGACGGTTCCGCGCGAGCTTGTCAGTGGCAAGTGGAAATATAACGGGATGCAGGGCTACACCTCGCGAGGGACAGGTGCCAGCGGCGTGGCGGTGCGGTATTTCTGTCCGGCAGAGGTTAGCTTGATCACGCTGAATAGGAGATCAAGCACTAAATCCTAATATCTAAATCCTAAACAAATCCAAAATCCCAAATACTAATAACAAAAACAAATTTGAAGGGCTAAAACAGGGCGGACTTGAGAAATGGACACAAGAGAAGTGAGAACATATTATCTCGAAATGGACTCTCCTGCTGAGTTCGTTCCAGGAAAGGAAAAAGAGAATCACCTTGACATACAACGAATGACCGTTCCGTTGCCAAGGTTTAATAAGTTTTTATATGCGTATGTTGGGGAAAAATGGAACTGGACTGACAAACTCGGCTGGAGTGACGATCAGTGGGATAATTGGGTGAAGCGACCGGAATTGAGTACGTGGTTAGCCAGTTATAAGGGTACGCCGGCCGGTTATTATGAACTTGAAGCCCAGCCGGAAAATAATATAGAGATCGCATATTTTGGGCTGTTTCCGGAGTTCTTAGATAGAGGGCTGGGGGCCGAGCTATTGACGGCGGCTGTCGGCAGTGCCTGGCGATTGGGTGCTTCAAGGATCTGGGTGCATACTTGTACTTTGGATCATCCCTCAGCCTTGTCGAATTATAAGAGGCAGGGCTTTAGAGTGTTTAAGGAAGAGGTGAGCTGTGCGTAGGGAAGAGAAGGAAATAAAGGATAGGGGTGAGATTGAGGATGTACTGAGCAGAGCTGCGGTGTGCAGGCTTGGTTTGTGTGATGGGGATCGGCCTTATGTGGTTCCGCTTTGCTTTGGCTATAAGGAGAATGCCTTGTATTTTCATTGCGCAGGCCAGGGCAAAAAGCTCGATATTCTCAGAAAGAACAGCAATGTTTGCTTCGAGGTCGATATAGACTGCGAGATCGTAAAAGCCGACCGGCCATGTGACTGGGGCATGAAATATGAAAGCGTTATCGGTTATGGAAAGGCCGTGTTCATTGAGGATGCGGGGCAGAAACGCAAGGCCCTCGATATTATCATGCAGCAGTATTCAAACGGGGAGTTTGGATATCCGGAAGAAGCTATCAAAAATACGGTTGTTATAAAAATTGAAATCGAAACTATGACAGGGAAACAATCAGGTTAATTTAAGTGCAAGGATTTTGAGATGGGTTGTTACAGAGTGGATTTTGAATCGATGGAATGGGAAGTTCCCGCTGATGGTGTCAGGTTTAAGGCCTTTGAGCAGGGGGGCAGGAAACTTCGGCTGGTGGAGTTTGGCAGGGATTTTGTCGAGGAGGACTGGTGCAGGAAAGGTCATGTCGGCTATATTCTTGAAGGGCAAATGGAAATAGACTTCGATGGAGAAGTGATCGTATTCGGGCCGGGCGACGGGGTTTTTATAGGCGAAGGCGAAGGGCACAGGCACAAGGGAAAAGTGCTTACGGATACAGTAAAAGCGATCCTGGTGGAAGAGGAATAGATTATGAACAAAATTGAACAGGCGGTTGAAAGATTTAGGAATGGTTTCAATTGTTCGCAGGCGGTGTTGGGCAGTTACTGTCAGCAGTTTGGGCTTGATTGTGAGCAGGCATTTAAAGTAGCAACAGGTTTCGGAGGCGGCATGCGTATGGGCGAGACCTGCGGAGCGGTAACGGGAGCTTTTATGGTTCTCAGCTTAAAATATGGCAATATCACTGCAGAAGATAAAGATGCGAAAGCAAAGACCTATGAAATGGTCGTAGAATATGCAAACAGATTCAAAGCTCGCAATGGCTCGGTCGTGTGTAAGGAGTTGCTTGGCTGTGATATAAGTATGCCGGATGGAATGAAAAAGACACAGGAAGACGGACTGTTTGATTCAGTATGCCCAAAGATGGTTCGCGATGCCGCTGAGATTCTTGAAGAAATGTTGGCCGAAGATTAAGAAACGGATTTAGATCTCAAAGGGAAAGCAGATAAACAAGGATCCAATTTGAGAAAGGAGCTTGCAAAATGAGTGGAGAGTCAAAGGAAGTTGTTGTGGCGTATTGCGGGCTGGTGTGTTCGGATTGCGGGGCGTATCTGAAGGGGCGGTGTCAGGGCTGTCATTGTGATAAGCCGATGAATAAAGGATGTAAGGTCAAGCCTTGCGCGCAGGAGCGAAATTGCAGTACTTGCGGAGATTGTGGGGGTTTTGAGAACCTTAAGGAGTGCGATAAGCTGAACAATTTTATCTCGAAGATATTTGCTTTTATCTTCCGCAGCGACCGGATCGGCAATCTTAACCGCATCAGAGAGATCGGTATTGACAGATTTAAAGAAGAAAAACAGGGTTGAGCGAACTTGCAAGTTGAAAGAGATCGGAATGTTGAGAATTTATCCAGCTGAGACAAACGAGGACCTTGACAATGCCAGAATGCTTTTTGTGGGATATCATGATTTTCTGGGATTTGATCTGGGTTTTGAGAATTATGACGAGGAGTTGGCCAATCTGCCCGGTGAGTATTCCCAGCCGGATGGCTGCATTTTGCTTGCAACTTATAAGCAGGAACTTATTGGATGTACCGCGATCAAAAAGTTTGATGACGGTGTATGTGAGATGAGGAGATTGTTTATCAGGCCCCAATTCCAGGGTCGTGGGATGGGCAGAACATTGGCCCAGGCCGGGATTAACCATGCTCGAAAGCTGGGCTATCATTTCATGCGGCTCGATACCGTTATGGATATAGCAAAAAAGCTGTACCTGTCTATGGGTTTTAAGGAAATCGCCCCTTACGCATATTTTTCCGCAAAAAACATGGTTTTTATGGAGTTGAAGTTAGTGTAGAAATGATGGGTGGCAGCCACCGAATGTAATGAGGTGGATGGTTTCGCAGGGGAACTAAAGATACCTGTGAAAGTTGAAAAGGAACCGTAAGATGGCGTTCTGCGAAGTTATATGATTTGGAGATTTTTTATGAAGCTGGTTATGGGTTATAGGCGGGTTTGGGCGGTGTTTGGGTTGGTGTTGTGTGCTGCGGTATTTTTGCAGGGTTTGTCGTCTGTCTCGGCGGTTGAGATCGCGGTTAATCGGCTGGTTTATGAGAAGAACTCGCTTTATCAGCGGATATATGTTTACGAGCGCGGTTCGGTTGCGACGCTTAAGTTTGGTAAGCGCACTCGTGTGCCGATGCAGAGCCAGGTGGATACGGATGATCTGCGGCGGCATATGCTCGAGTATACGCGGCTGACGTTTTGCGGGCTGCTTTATCAGCCCCAGCCGAAGCGGGCGCTTGTGTTAGGGCTCGGCGGGGGGGTGATCCCGCGGGAGATGCGGCATTATTATCCTGACCTTGAGATCGATGTTGTCGAGATCGATGGGGATGTTCCGCCGATCGCGGAGCGTTTTTTCGGGTTTGCTGCCGATGACCGGTTGAGGGTGCATGTTGAAGATGGGCGGATGTTCGTTAAGAAGCAACTTCGCCGGGATAGTGCGGATAAGTACGACATTGTTATTCTGGATGCGTTTAACGGCGATTATATCCCGTTTCACCTGATGACGAGGGAGTTTCTTGAGGAGGTTAAGGGCATCTTAGCTGATGACGGGGTGGTGATCGCGAATGTGTTTTCGTCGAGCCTGCTCTTCGATGCGGAGATGAAGACGTTTCTGGCGGTCTTCGGGCGGTGCCAGGTGTTCGCCGGCTCGAGTTCGTCGAATGCCATGCTGGTATCGCCGGGGGCAGGGGGGCGGATGCTGACGATCAAAGAGGCGGTGGATCGCGCGAAGGAGGTGCAGAGGGAGCGAAAAATGGCGTTTAATTTAGTGGCGATCGCCAGACGGCTCAGGCTCGATATACTCCCGGATACGCGAGCAGAGATACTGACCGACGACCGAGCGCCGGTAAACCGGCTGCGACTGCAGAAGACGGGGCGGGAATGAATATGGAATATCGAAGAGTGGAGGCGGCGTTGCCGCGGGATAAGTGGTGTGGTACGATGAGCTGAATTAAATGTTACCGGGTACATTTAATTCCTGGTGGGATGGAGTTTGTAACCCCCGGCCAAATCGTTTAGGTAGACTTCGAGGTTTGTGTAGTTTGGGTTCAGGTTGCGGTTGTTGCGGTCTTTGGGGTCGGTTTTGTCCAGGTTTTTGCTGATTTCCCAATTGTCGGTCATGCCGTCGCGGTCCGTGTCTGTGGGGATGTTGTAGGTGTTGTACGCGGGCCAGCCGCCGACGTCCTGCTCATTGTTAATGATCGCGCCGGTTCCGTTTATGACATCGTTTATGACGCGACTGTCGACAGAGTCCCGCGTAAGAGATGCGCCGGCTCCGGCCAGGACCTTGCCATAAGCGTCCTGTGCGGTGTCGGTGGCTATCGGGCCCGTTGAAAAGGGCGTCGACTGCTTGTAGTCGGCTATTTCCTTTGGCGACCAGCTTTCATCGAAGTCGACGAGCGACCATTGATCGGACGGGATCGAGCCGTTGTAGTAATTGCCGCTGTAATAGGCTCTGAAGTACTTACACGCAGGCTCGTAGATGTGACCGATGCGCGAATTGGGCCCGAGTTTTGCATAGTTGCCGACGTAATTGTAGCGGCAGACACTGAGCGAGTCGCCGTCATAACCCGGACGCTTGTCCGACCAGTTGTACATGACATTGTTGCGGAAATCGAACTGGAGGCCATCGGGATCGATGTCGTAGGGATTTTCATCGTAGTTGCCCGGACGCGGATTCCGCGAGGCGTTATGGGCGAAGAGATTGTGGTGGTAGGAGTATTTTACGCCGCGTGAGCCGCGGATGAGGGCGCCGCAGCTGTGGGCGCCTTCGTGGTGGATGCTGTTTTTTAGCCCCTCGGAAATAATACACCACTGAACGGTTACATTGTCGATAATCGGCTCGTGGGACGAGCAGGAAAGGACCTCGTCGACCGACCATGAGGCCGAACAGTGGTCTACGATGATATTTTTGCCTTTGGTAATTGATATCGCATCGGATTCGACCAATGACTCAGTGCCGAGCCGTGAACGCATGAAGCGGACGATCACGTGATCGGCTGAGATCGCAAAACAGTGGTCCCGGAGGCATATACCATCCCCCGGAGCGGTCTGGCCGGCGATGGTGATGTGGTCTTTGTTTACGCTCAACTTGGATTGAAGCCGGATCACACCGGAAACGGCAAAGACGATCGTCCTTGGTCCGTTAGCCGAATCGATGCCATGCCGCAAAGAGCCGCCGCCGGAATCGTTAAGGTTGGTCACATAATAGACATCTCCGCCGCGTCCGCCCTGCGCATAAGCGCCAAAGCCCTCGGCACCGGGAAACGCCAGGCTTTGGGCCGAAACCATCCCAGCCGAAACAACCAAAAGGCTAACTGCCACAAGGATCAATCTGATAGACATCATATTATTCACAGTTTACCTATCATATAACCCAGACGCTTCCAACCCAACAATTTTATCAGCTACTTTTTCAACAGTCCCATTGTCCACGGTTTTCCCATTGCAAATCAGCATTTCAAGAATACGAATTCCTATCTCATCGACGCTTGACGTAGAATTGCTAAGCACGACTATCCCTATTTCATAATTTCGCGCAAACCCAATATAACTTGAATATCCCCCCGTTCCTCCATTATGCCAGATCACATCAATATTGTGCTCATTTAAATGCAGGATATGCCATCCCATAGCAATATTCATATTTGGGTTTATTCTGTGGCTGACAACTTGAGACCTTTTCATTGCCTTATTGAGTGGTGTTTTCATTACGCCCATATTGGCTGACAAAAACTTCATTAAATCATTTACATTGGATCGCAACGCACCTGCGCCTGATATAGTAGGGATATCCCAATTTGTTGCAGAGCAATATAGATATATGGGAACAACAGGAACAGATACGATCCCATCATATCCTTTGGCGAATCGAAGTTGCTGTTCAGATGACAATGCTATTCGTGTATCATTCATATCCAGTTGATTACAAATATGGTTTAAGATTAAATCCTCATATGTTGTTCTTTGTTCTATCGCCAGAACATGCCCAAGTAGCCCCATGCCCACGTTTGAATATTCGTATTTCTTGCCAGGCATACGATTTAACTCATATTGTGACAGAAAAGCGTAAAGTCTTTGTGGGTCATAATTCGCATATGGGTTTTTGATGAAAGAGAGGCTAAAGTAATCGCCAAACTTGTATAGATTATTTGGTAATCGAGGTAAGCCTGACAAATGAGAGGCAAGGTCTATTAATCTTATTTGGTTGCCATTAAATTCAGGTGTCTGAACTGATGAGGGTGTGAATTTCCCAATTGGGTCATTGAAGTCGACGATGCCTTTTTCGGCCATATCCGCCAACAAAATGGCTGTAAACACTTTTGTGATTGAACCAATCTCATAGATCGTACTGCCCTCAGGCTTAAGATTCTTATTGAGATCTACTTTGCCATAGCCGAAACTCGCTGTGTCTTCCCCATATACAATGCCCACAGAAATCCCAATGTTTTCATTCGTTTTGATAGCAGAAGAAAGGACTTGGTCAATCCTGACTTTGAGGTCATCAGGGACAGAACTTAAACTATTATCCGGTATTGCAATGTGATGACTATAAAAACGGGGGTGGTGCTTGTTATGTATAAAGCCGAGGGGTAGCTGCCAAAGAATGATTGTTCCCAGAACAAAGAATATCCACCCCCGTATAGAGGTTAAAACACAAGTTCTTCTCTTGATGGGCCTCTTAAACTTTTCCGTTGAGATTAATCGCAAGAAGCGGTAAAGACGCTTATTAAAAACTGCAACGGTTTTAGGAAGCATTCCCGTTAGCAATCCAACCAATATCAAGAAGAAAGCTATGGTAAAAAGTATTAGGTAGACTGAGATAAGCATATTTTGCTACGCTTCCAACCCAACAATTTTCTCGGCTACTTTTTCAACTCCCAGCTAAATGATTCGCCCTTGATGATCATGTCGAGTTTGCTTTTTGGTGTTGCGCTTGGTGCGAAATTTTTTGGTGCCAGGGCTTTTAGTCGTTTCTTTACGGGGTCGTATTTGCTGTTGCTGGCGAGGTTGTGCCATTCATTTTTGTCTTTGGTGAGGTCGTATAATTCTTCTGAGCCGTCCTTATAGTGGATGTATCGCCATTTGCGGCTGATCATTGCGAAGCTGTCGGGTACGTCGTAGGGCAGCAGTACGCTGCGGTCGGAGACCTTTTGCGGATTTTTGAATATCTGTGAAAGTGACATTCCTTCCAGGCCGCTATCGCTACTCAGCCCGCATCGGTCGACCAGCGTTGGGTAGATGTCTACCAGGCTGGCTGTTGCGTTGGTTGTTTTGCCGGCGGCGATGCCTGGGCCGGACCAGATGAACGGTACGTGGCTGGTGCACTCCCAGAGTGTGTGTTTGCCCCAGTGGCCCTTCTGGCCGTGGGTGTAGCCGTGGTCGCTCCAGAAGACCACGATCGTATTGTTGCGGTATTCGCTCGCCTCGAGGGCATCGAGCAGACGCCCGATCATCGCATCGGCATAAGAGATGCACGCCAGATAGCCCTGCAAGGTCGACTCGACGATCCCAAGCTCTAACAATTTATCGTGGATGGCCTTTTTGCGGGCCACGTGCTTGTTTCGCATGATGGCTGGCACGTCGTCGAGGTCGTCTTCTTTCCACACTGGCCGCTGGATGGACTCGATGGGATACAGGTCGAAATACTTCTGCGGGGCATAGTTCGGAAAGTGCGGAGCGTACATCCCCATCGCCAGGAAGAAGGGGCGGTCATGCTTTTGCTTGAGGACGCTACAAGCCCAGTTGGCCCGCATGGTGTCAGCCATCTCCTCTTCCCGGTCGTTCGGCAGGGGGCCGACTTCCATGAAGGGCTTACCGGCCCATTTCTCATTGGCCTGGTTAAAGGGGCTGTGCGGATAGGGGTTGGGCAGCGGGGCATCGTACTCCCAACTGTCCATCGGCCAGCCGGTTTTTTTCTGGTCGGCATTTCGCACGTGAAAATCGTCCCATCCGCGGAGGTCTATATATCCGGCTGGGTGGTGAAAGAGTTTGCCCGTTCCGAAGGTGCGGTAGCCGCCGTCCTTGAAGGCCTGCTGGAGCGGGCGGATCTCGGGGTGGTCGTAGTAATAAACCTCGCTGCTGTAACAGCCGGTAGTCGAGGCGTAGCGGCCCGTAAATATCGCCGACCGCGAAGGGGCACAGTATATCCCGGCTGTGTGGGCATTGGCGAATGTCATACCCATCCGCCCTAAGCGGTCCAGATTCGGTGTTTTGGCCGCCGAGTACCCCAACGGCTCGATCCAGTCATTCAGATCGTCCGTTGCAATGAGAATGACATTGGGCTGTTTGGCAGCGGCGCATTGGGCTACCTGGCCGATGATCCCAGCCAGTAACGCTATTGTAAAGATTAGAAGATATCTGAGGTTCATTTCGTTCTGTCCTGATTTAACCATTTCAAGTACTCCGACAGCCGTTAATGTTGAAAACCGTCATTATACATGCTTAACGAGGCTCGGGCTATCAATATCTAACCGATGGTGGGCGCCGGTGTGCATACGGCCATCGGTCCCGATAAATCGGGACACGCTGCCACCCGGCGCTGGGGTTTGTGAGAATTGTTATACACCCTTTTGCTTGCAAAAGGTTGTTACCCGGTCCGCTGTCGGCAATAAAATTTGTTGGCCAATCGTCTCTTTTGGTAAGTCGGGTTCTAATTTGTTGCCAATTGGCGGCTAATCGGTTACAATCTTTGCCTGCTGAGGGGCTTTTTGCTGACGGGACCGCAGATCGGCCTCTGGCTAATCATATAATCGCGGAAAAACAAGGGTAATGGGACATTAAAAAGGAGACAATCGTTATGAAACGACGCGAATTCCTCAAATCTGCAATAGCGACCGGCACAGGGCTGATCATTCTTCCGAGCGGGACCCTTTGCGGGGCCAATTCGCCGAGCAACAAGCTCAATATTGCCCTGATAGGTGCCCATGGGCGAGCCAGGGCTCACTATAAGAGTGTTTCGACGGAAAATGTTGTGGCTTTGTGCGATGTCGACGAAGATAGCATTGCCATAGCCGCCAAGGAATTTCCGGGGGCCAAACATTACTTCGATTGGCGTAAGTGCCTTGAACAAAAGGACATAGACGCGATCGTTTGCAGCACGACGGACTTTACTCATGCCCATATCGCCACCTGGGCGATGAATCGCGGCTTGCATGTCTACTGTGAAAAGCCGCTGGGCAATAGTGTCGAGGAGGCACGGGTGGCTCGGGCGACTTTTCTTAAGAATAAGCACAAAATCGCGACGCAGGTTGGCACCCAGCGTCATGCCAATGAGAATTTCAACCGCGTTCGTGAGATGATCATAGACGGGGCCATCGGCGAATTGTCGGCGGTTCATGTGTGGGGCAATCGGCAACTGCCCAAGCCGGGCTATCTGCCGGCTGAGGGGCAGCCGCCGAAGAATCTGCATTACGACCTGTGGATCGGGCCGTCGCCGTGGCATCCGTATAATCCGGGCTATTTCGCCGGGAATTGCCTGATGTGGAACATGTATTGGGACTTTGGCAGCGGGCAGATCGGCGACATGGGTAGCCACACGATGGACCTTGCGTGGAACGCGATCGACGCGGGCTTGCCGACTTCTGTGGTGGCGAAGGGCGATAAGTTCAATCCGGATATAACGCCGGTGAAATTACAGGCGACTTTCGAGCATCCCGCTAACGATTGGCGGGGCAAGATCACGGTGACATGGTACCAGGGCGGGGCGATGCCGACTTCGCCGGGCTTTATGGACCTCAATAAGATCAGCCACGGGGTTCTGTTCAAAGGCAGCCGCGGTTTCCTCATCTCGGACTTTACGAATCGCGTGCTGTTTCCTTATGGCAAGGAGCCGGACCTTACATACTACAAACCACGCGGAGAGGACGAATTGATCCCGCCGTTGGGTGGTTTTCAGGAGGAATGGATCAACGCGTGCAAGACGGATCTGAAGACTTCGTGCGATATGGATTACAGCGGGACGGCGATCGAGCAGATGCTGCTGGGGTTGGTGGCCTACCGCGTCGGCGAGAAGATCGAGTACGACGGCGTCAAAGGCCGCGTCACCAACAATAGAAAGGCCAACGCACTTTTGAAACGCAAGTATCGCGACGGCTGGCCGCTTAACGGGTAGGCCCGGATTGCAACGCAAAACGTGAGAATGGCTGGTGCAGCGAACCGCATGGGTAACAAGTTACCCATCCTACGGGCGCTTTTGCGGGAATGACACGATGTGTGCGGCACTTGGCTAAAGTGTTGAAAAAATATTGACCGATGCAAAGGTCATCAAGGGATAATGAGCTAAATAAGGAGGCAAGTTTATGAAACGACGTGAATTTCTTAAATCCGCGATAGCGACCGGCACGGGGCTGGTCATTCTTCCGAGCGGGACGCTCTGCGGGGCCAATTCGCCGAGCAACAAGCTGAATATCGCCCTGATCGGCACATGGGGCCGGGGGATGAAGCACTATAGCAGTATTGCGACCGAGAACGTGGTGGCCTTGTGCGATGTCGACGAAGAGCATATTGCCGTTGCCGCCAAGGAGTTTCCGAGGGCGAAACATTACGTCGACTGGCGAAAATGTCTCGAACAAAAGGATATCGACGCGGTGGTCTGCTGCACGACGGACTTTACGCACGCTCACATCTCCACCTGGGCGATGAACCGCGGAATGCACGTCTATTGCGAAAAGCCGTTGGGTAACTGTGTCGAAGAG